>JAPKZH010000613.1 GCA_026393905.1 Candidatus Aminicenantota bacterium | reverse complement strand
CTCAAAGGCCAAAGCCTTTAAGGTCGGCGACGGATATCCGGAGATCAAATACAAGGCTCCCGAAAAGAAAGGGATTACCGAGGACACGATCACGGTCTACAATTCATGCGAGATCTGCCCCGAGGGCGTCTGGCCGATGTCCAAGACGCCCAAGAAGGACAAGATCGGCGAGAAGACGATCAAGATCTACGGCGGCGATTACACGGTGAATATTCAGGTCACGAGGACCTGGAACTTTAACACCGGCAGCGTGTCGCGCGAGGGTGAATTCCGGATGACTATCTCCGGCGCGCTGAAGAAGATGCCGGAATCGCGCTATCCCATGCCGATGTTCGAGCCGATGGGCATGATGGCAAACTGGAGTTTCAAGTCGAAGGATACAGATAACGATCCTCCGAAAAACTGCCCAAAGTTGTTGTGCCAGTATTCGGGTTCGGGGAACTTCTCTCCGGAGAGATCCTCCAACTCAATGCTTTATGTCCATTACTTCAAGAACCTGGGGACTGTCGGCGAGCGGGCCGCCCAAATGGGGATGATCGATTACTACGAGCTTGTGCTGGCCCAGCCGCCATCTTCCGGGAAGATGAAAATGCCGGGAAAAGAACGCGGCAAAAATGGTCCCTGCCAGACGTATGGGGATGATACGCTCACCAAGGACTCGGTCACGATCAACCTGAGGTTCACAATGCCTAAAGATACGGATCTTTCGGGGAGCAAGTCCTGGTCATCAAACAGCGATTCAAATTCCCTCAGCTGCTCGGACCTTGGGGAAGGCAAGCCGTTCAGGGCGAAGCCGTACAAGCCGGCGCAGACTGGAGATAAATATCATTATACCGTCACTTGGAGCATCACCAAGAGCGGAGATTAGGATCTGGGCAAGGGGAACAAGGGCCATGAAATGCCCCAAGTGCCATTTTGACAATCCCGGCGATTCTATTTTCTGCTCTAAGTGCGCGACAAGGCTCAATCAGACACTTCGGCCCCAACCAAAGGAGGACAATCATGAAGCGACGTGATTTCCTGAAGACGGGAGCGGCGCTGGCCGTCGGAGGCTTTGCGGGTGCGGCGAAACCCATTTCCGGTGCCGCGGCCTCAATAACGATGTCCCGCCTCACGGCAGCCCCTGCGGCTCGAGCCGTTTCCCTCCCCACCGTGCGCCTTGGGACACTCGAAGTATCGCGGCTCATCCTCGGCTCAAATCCCTTTTGGGGATACTCTCATAAATCGCCCCAGCTCGACGAGGAGATGAAGCGCCACCACACCGACGAGCGGATTATGCAGATTCTCGACGAAGCGGCCGAGTGCGGCTTGACCGCCGTGGCCAGCCCGCCCGACGAGCGCTGGGTCAAGCTCTGGGCCCGCTACCTAGAGAAGGGCGGCCGGCTAAAAATCTGGATCTCGCAGTGCCATGGCAGCCCTGAGCAGATGTTTGAAGAGATCGACCGCTCAATCAAGGCCGGGGCCAGAGCGATTTTCATCCAGGGCGCTCGGGTCGAGGAGCAGTTCGGCCGGGGCAATTTCAACGTCCTCCAATCCTGGATCGAGCGCATCAAGGAGGCCGGCTTGCCAGCCGGTGCAGCCGCCCATTGGCCCGAAATCCATCCAGAGCTTGAGAGGCGCAAATTCCCCACGGATTTCTATTATCAATGCATGTACAATGCATCCAAAACGAGCGATTATAGCGCCGCCGAGCGCGAGAAGGCTGTGGCGACGATCGAGCGGCTGGAAAAGCCGGTCATCGCCTACAAAATCCTGGGAGCCGGCAGGCTCACCGCCAGCGAGGGGTTCGAATATGCATTCAATCACATCAAACGCAAAGACGGCGTGTGTGTCGGCATCTACGCCCAAAAGGCTATTGACCAGATCCGCCAGAACGCCACCTACACCGAAATGCTCACCACGAAGTAGAAGGCCTGCGGCTATCGATAACGGGGTCAAACCTACTCATTACGCAACTTCCCCTGTCAATTATGCGTAACGAGTAGGTTTGACCCCGACCTTTCCTCCTTGACTTCGCCCGTTCCGCCGAATTATAAATATCCTTACGCCCAAAAGGTCATAAAGCAGGTCAAATGCCCGTAACCGGTCAGACGCTTCTTCATTACAGGATCCTCGAGAAAATCGGCGAAGGCGGCATGGGCGTCGTCTACAAGGCGTTCGATACGCACCTGGACCGTCATGTGGCCGTCAAGGTCTTGCCGCCGGATAAAGTCGCTGATGAGGAACGCCGGCAGCGGTTTGCCCAAGAGGCCAAGGCCGCGTCCGCACTCAATCATCCCAATATCGTTGTCGTCCATGACATCACCGAGGACCGCGGCGTGAATTTCATCGTCATGGAATATGTGGCGGGCAAAACCCTTGACCAACTGGTCGGCCGCAAAGGATTAAAGCTAAACGAAGCGCTCGGCTATGCCGTCCAGGTCGCCGACGGGCTGGCCAAAGCTCATTCCGCCGGAATCGTCCACCGGGACCTCAAGCCGACGAACATCATGGTCACGAGTGACGGCCGGATCAAGATCCTTGATTTCGGCCTGGCCAAGCTGATGGAAGAAGGCGGGGCTGATGAATTCGGCCCAACGCGCACCTTGGGCCGCCCTGAAAAACCACGCACCGAGGAGGGCTTCATTGTCGGCACGGCGGCCTACATGTCGCCGGAGCAGGCGGAAGGCAAAAAGGTGGATGCCCGCACCGACATTTTTTCGTTCGGCGTCGTGCTCTATGAAATGCTCACCGGTCAAAAGGCCTTCAGCCGGGAGACAAAAATCGCGACACTGGCGGCCATCCTTCGCGAAGATCCAAAGCCGGCCGGCCAGATCAACGAAACGCTTCCGCCGGACATCGAACAGATCTTGACGCGCTGCCTGCGCAAAGATCCGCAGCGGCGGTGGCAGAATATGTCCGACCTCAAAGTCGTTCTCCAGGACCTCAAGGAGGATTCGGAATCTGGAAAGCTCCGCGCGTCCCAGGCTGCTGTCGCCAGGCGCCGGAGACATCCATTCGTCTGGATCGGCCTGGGATCGCTAGTCCTCGCCGCGGCGATTCTCCTCTATGTTTTGATCCCGAGAACGGCCGCCGCGCCGGAGTACGACATTCAGCGATTGACCTTTGATGCCGGAATAACCTGGACTCCGGCAGTCTCTCCGGACGGGATGATGTTCGCTTACGCTTCAGACCGAAGCGGCGACGGCAGTTCCGATATCTGGGTCCAGCAAATCGCGGGAGGTACGCCGCTCCGCCGGACCACCCACCTCGCCGATGACAACTTCCCGTCCTTTTCCCCCGACGGCTCCAAGATCGTTTTTCGTTCCGAGCGGGATGGCGGGGGGATCTATGAAATCGGCACCCTGGGCGGCCAAGAACGCTGGGTCGCGGGCCGCGGCCACTATCCCCGTTACTCCCCCGATGGCGCCTGGATCTCTTGTATCGATATCCCGGCTTCCCTTGAAACGACTTTGACCAAAATGCTACTGGTCCCGGCCCAGGGAGGGAGTCCGATTCCATTTCAGCCGGAATTTTGTGTCGTTGGTCTGAGCGCGGGTTCGGCTCCAGTCTGGTCTCCGGACGGGAAATATCTGATATTTAACGGCCGGCGGACGGACGATCCGGCCAGCCTCGATTGGTGGGTCGCCCCGGTCGCAGGAGGCCCGGCTGTCCGCACGGACGCCCATCGCAGCTTGTCTTTGCCTCCGATCTGGCAGTGTCCGTACTCCTGGGCTGGGTCCTATATCTATTTTGCCACGGGCTCGACGGTTGAAGGAGTCAACCTTTTCCGGGCTACTGTTGATAAAAACAGCTGGAAGGTCAGCGGACCGGCGGAGCGGATCACGTCCGGAGCGGGCATGCAATTCCAAACATCAGTCCTGCGGGATGGCCGCTTCCTTTACGTCAACCTTAATTGGATCGCAAATATCTGGACCCTCGAAGGCAGACCGGATGTTGGCCTGATCAGCGGCAAGCCGGTTCCGGTGGCCCAGGACCTCATGGCCAAGTTCGAGCCCAGCCTTAGCCGAGACGGGTCCAAGCTGGCTTATTATGCCTTTGGCGGTTTTCAAACGCGCCGCTTTGAGATGCGGTTGAAGGACCTGGCCACCGGCGGAGAAAGAATATTTCCACTGAGGGCCAGGCAATTTGGTCAGACACCCCGGATAAGCCCTGACGGAAACGTCCTTTCTTATCGCGATCTCGTGGAAGATAAATTCCGGACATTTATAGTAACCGGACAGGCCACGGCTGGCCGCGACGTCTGCGATTCCTGTGTCATCCTTGGATTCTACTCGGACCCAAACTTTGCCCTCATCCGAGAAAAGGACGAACGGCTGCTGCGGTACAATATCGCCACGGGTGAAAAAACACCCCTTCTGGAATCCGGCGCCGGAAGGATCATGGATCCCGCCCTGTCGCCCGACGGAGGCTGGATCGCCTTCGTCCTAGGAAAGCCGGACGGACGGGCGGCGATGTATATCACCCCGCTGGCCGGAAGCCCGCCTCCGGAGAAGGACTGGATCCTCCTTTTTGAGGACGATCAGTTTCTGGGCTCGCCGGCCTGGTCTCCTGACGGCAACCGGCTGTACTATCTTTCGGAAAGAGACGATTTTTGCTGTGCCTGGGTCCAGACACTCAACCCCCAATCTAAAAAACCAGCCGGCGATGCGCAGGACGTCTATCACGCCCACCAAACTCGTTTCAAACTGAATTTCCCGCCCGGCAACGGCGCCCTAGCTGTGGCCAAGGATAAGATTGCCTTATGGATGGGCGAAGCGACGGGCAATATTTACATAGCGACGCCCAGAAAGCGAAAATAGGGAAAACGGGGTCAAACCTACTCATTACGCAACTTCCCCTGTTAATTATGCGTAATGAGTAGGTTTGACCCCGAAATTTCCCAGGAATTGCATCCACGTCTCGAGTTGACTCTATTCCTGCAAATGAATATTCTAAAATCAATTCGCTTGGATCATTTATCGAAAGGAAGAGTGAGAACATGGAAGAATGGATTGTCAAAGATATTTTTTTGAAAGCCAAGAAATCTTTAGAAAAAATGAACGAGTCGCTTCGTCTGTTTAAAGAATTTATCGAAGAAGGAAAGACTCAAGACCTAAAAAAATATTATTTGGCCCGGACATTTCTCAAAGAGGGACAGAAATATTGCGAAGAAGTGATCAAAGATGCAAAAAAATTTCTTGGCCCTCTGCCGGCCTATCTCTCCAAGGAAATTGTCGAGGCCAGAACTCAACTTCTTAAAGCGACAAAGGTCGTTGCCTTGAGCCAAGATTATGAGGGATTGGTCGCCGAGCTTCTGGAAGATGAAATCTTGAAATCGTTCATGAGTCCCGAAGAGATCAATGGCTTCCTTAAAGAGAATTTTCAAAAGCAGCAACTGGGAAAACGGAAACTTCCGAACATCAAGGCCAGAATGGTCATCGATAAACTTAAGAGAGTTGAGCGTCAAGGGTTGGCGGGACAGAAGAGGGCTTCCGAAGAAGCTCAGAAGAGAGCCTGATTCCGATCACGCAAGAATGGATTGGCGGAGGCTTCGTCCCAAATCGTGGTCAGGGCGCCATGGCCCGGCCACACCCAGGTCGTGGCATCCAGGGGCAGTAATTTTAGCCGGATGGAAGAGATCTCCAATTTTTCGTTCTCACGCTTTTGCTCTTCCGTTTCGCCGAAGGATTTTCCGATCGAACCGGCAAACAGCGTATCGCCCGACAAAAGATTTTCTTCGGCAAGGAAACACAGGCTTCCCGGCGTGTGGCCCGGCGTGGCCAGGATTCTTATTCCCAAGGACCCGAACATGATCGTCGTCTCTTCCTTCAGCCATTCATCAGGCTTGTTCTCAGCGTCTTCATAGAGATCCCTATCTTTCCACGGGCCCCGGATTTTGACTCCATACGTGTTTGCGAAAAAGCGGTTGGCGCGTGTATGGTCGGAATGACCGTGTGTATTCAAGATTGTCCGGACTATCAGATGGGTCTGGGAGATAAAGTCGGCGATCCGCTTGTCGGGAGCGCCCGGGTCGACAAGAACAGCGTCCAGAGAAGCTTTATGATAAAGGACATAAGTATTCTCCGGGAATGGTTCCGTATTGGTGCCGGCGTTGACCGTAAATTTCTTGACGGCGACTTGCTCTTCAGCGGCCGGCGCACACGGCGTAACCAGGATAAGACAAAAAGCGGCCGCCGCCAGCCTTGAGGTCAAATATCTCCCGTGCACTTCCATGGCTGACTGTTGTCCTTCCTAGTGCGCCCGGCCGGAATGCCCGCCTGCCAGGATATAGACGGACTTTTCTTGGCCGGGATTTGCCAGGAAAACCGTTTCCTCTTCTTGGAAATGTAGCGCTTCGCCTTCTTCCAGCCGGATCTCTTCGTTCTCCGCGCTCAAGGATAGGCTGCCTTTGACGGCTAGAAGGATTTCTTCGTGGCCGACACCGGGGCAGACTTTCCGTCCTCGTTCTCCCGGAGCCAATTCTCCGTAAATGAGATAGCAAGCATGGGTCCTGAGATCCCGTGCACCTAAAACGTACTCGCCGCCGGCTCCAAGGGCTATCTTCCGGAGGGAATAGATTTTGCGCATCGTCTCCTCCCGCATTCTTAACAGTTGTGAGAATAATCCAATCATCAATGTGGCGCAAGGGAGGAAAAAAGGATCAAACGTACTCATGATCCGGCTTCCCCGATTAATCAGGGGCAAGGAGAGATTTTGTCCCCGCTCTTTCCGTCGAAGTTGGAATTGATATTGTTTCCCCAATGATGATAATCTCAAGTCTGCCTCATCCCGAGCGGAATCAAAAAAGGAGTCTCCGATGCGTCCATTCATAGATCGTCTCTCATCCCGGCTTCTATTCCTTTTGCTGGCTGTGTCTTTATCTGGATCGGCTTTGCCGCAGGGGGTCCGGCCCGGTCCGCTCCCGGCGAATTGGGGCTTGCGAAAGGCCGTCCCATTCGAGACGCTCCGGAAGGACTTCCGGAACCCGGACATGATCTATGCGCCTTTCATTTTTTGGTTCTGGGACGAGCCTCTCGACCCTGCCAAGATGGCGGAGATATCCCGCGTCCTGTCCAGCCAAGGCTTCAGCCCCGGCTATGCTCATGCCCGCAAGTCCATGGTCAAAACTCCCGACCTTCCGGACGAAGAATGGCTGGGAGACAAATGGTTTACTGCATTCGGGGCTGCTCTGAGAGAGGCTGAAGCGCGGAAGAACTACCTCGGCTACTGCGATGAATATTGGTGGCCCAGCTTGCAGGCCAATGGCCGAGTGCTGAAGGCGCACCCCGAGCTGCGGGCCGAGTCGCTCCGCTGGGAGATCCTGGATGTGCCGGGCGGGATCGAAGTTCAGGTGCCGGCTTCGTTCTTCGCCGTCGCGGCGGAGTTGGATTCGCCCCTTCCCCCCATCGGGGCCGGCGAGAAAAGGCCGCCAGCCCTGATCCGAAGCCGTACGCTGCAGGTCATCGGCAGTGGCGCCCCCTTCACTTGGAAGTCTCCTGCGGAAGGAGCGTGGCGCGTTTATACATTCAACAAGTATAACCATAACGGGGTTGACGGCGGGCAGGTCAACTACATCGATGCGCGTCTTGCCACTGCGTTCATCGAGATCGCCTTGGAACCCTACGCCCGGCGTCTTGGCAGCCGGCTCGGCAGGTCGGTCCCCGGCGACTTCATCGACAACGAAGGCGACTACGGGTGGCAATTGGCATGGTCCGACACGCTTGAGCAGCGCTACAAAGAACGTTACGGACGTGATATTCGGCTCTGGATGCCTCTGGCTCTTGATCCGGATAGTGAAGGCCTCTTTGCGAAGGCCCGCTGGGAATGGTTCGACCTTGTCTCGGACATTTACGCGGAGACGTTCCGGGCGCTGACCGACTGGCACGAGCAGCGCGGCATGTACACGACTGCCCACTTCTGGGAGGAAGGAATTCAACCTCAGGTGAGCGGCGTCGGGGACCACATGAAGATGCTGCGCACGCTGACCATGCCGGGGCAGGACTGCCTCGGGCGGAAACCGCTTCGCGTCCATGACTTCAAGGAGATCGAATCGGTGGCGGAGTTCCAGAACGCGCGCGCCGCGACGGAGCTGATGGGCGCCGGCGGCTTCGAAGGGACGCCCTGGGGGACATTCAACCCGCCCTTCCTCAAGCAGGCCGTCAACGCCGTGACCGCGTGGGGGATGAGCCACATCATCCCGCACGGGGTTTTCACAACGCGCAAGCTGACTGGCAATCCCTGGCCGCCTGACTGGTACTCGGAGAACCCGATGTTTCCGTACTTGCACCTATGGACCGATTTCGCCCGGCGGGCCAGCTTTGTCAATTCGATGGGCCGCGCCGTTCCCGACGTCCTGCTCTATAACCCGATCGAATCGGCTTGGATTCATGCCGACGTGGACCTCCTTGACGTCGAAATGTGGTCGTTCTCCGAAAACAATCCCCAAGGAAAACGGATGAATGAGATCGACCGGGTCTATGCAAAGGCGATCGACGAATTGACGGCGGCTCGGGTCGAATTTCTGATCGGCGACCGCTATTATCTCAAGCAAATGGAAGTGAGAACGGCGAATCTCGTCCGCGGCGAATTCACCTTCAGGACGCTAGTCCTGCCGGCTCTGGACATCCTTTCGCTCGAGACGGCCCGGAAGATCGTCGATTTCGCAAAAGCCGGCGGACGCGTTTATACGCTGGCCGAGCTTCCGACGGCATCGGCTGAAAAGGGAATGGGCGATGCCGAAATGAAAGACTTGATGGACACATTGAAGACTCAGCCGACATTCGTGGCCTGTCCGGAAGGCGGACTGAAGCCGTTGTTGGACCAGCCGGCGCCGGGCCTCGAAAGCCCGGTCCGGTTCATGACGGGCGCCTTCCCGATGCTGCAGCACCGCCGGCGTATTGACGGCCGGGAATTCTTCTGGCTCGCCAATAACACAGACCAGTGGCAAACGTGCGAGATCGCCCTTCGCGATGTCCACGGCGCTTCGTCGATCTGGGCTTGCGAAACCGGCGGAATACGCCCGATAGCCTCCAACGACCTGAGTAATGGGAGCAAGCTCACCTTGGTCTTTAAGCCCTACGAAGCCTACTGGCTCGTTTTTGATCCGAAGAAAGCGGCGACGCGCGGCCAGCCGGAGCGCAGGCCGGAAATCGATGTTATCACGACGATCGATGGACCTTGGAAGGTCTTTTGCGATGCAAAGATCCAGCCGGTAATGGAATTTTCGATGACGCCGCCTGCGGAGTTCGCCAGCGGCGTGGAAAAGTCGCTTGAGGATTGGAAAGCTTGGGGCATGGAGAAGTTCAGCGGACTTATGGACTATTCCAAAACCATCGCTTTAGATAGGGTGGGGGAAGGGCTGCAGCTCGATTTGGGGAAAGTCTGCCATGTCGCCGAGGTCTGGGTGAACGGCAAGAGCTGCGGTGCCCGGCTATGGGGCCCTCATGTATTCGAAGTCGGCGGTGCGCTGCGCCGCGGCGCGAATGAGGTCCGGGTGCGGATCGCGAACCTCATCAACAACAGCTACGGCGAGTTCACGGAGTCTGGCCTGCTCGGCCCCGTCCGCCTGGTCAAAGTCCGGAAGCCCTAAGTATGACCTTCTTTCCAAAAGATCTGCCAGAGCTTATCAGCCGGGCTTAGTTCCCGCTAATCTTAATCGATCGGCCATATGTGTTATTGTTCTCAGAGATCTCCTTCACAACTCCTTCGGCATCGGCCTTGGCAATAATATACCCTTGTATCGGTGGCAACCCCTTGTGCAATTTCCCCTGTTAATTTTGGGAAGAATTGATCGGGGTCAAAGCTACTTTTTACGCGCGCTTCCCCTAGAAAACGATGCGTAAAGAGTAGCTTTGACCCCGGATTGAGTTTTGGAGCGATTGACAGAAATCTTCACCCGACCTATATTCTATTTGTATCAGCCGCCCATTTCTTCTAAGCCCTAAAGCGAAGAAATCTATGCGCAGCAAAAAAGGAATTCTTTAACCAGATAATCGAATCAAGATATCGGGTCGGCGTGGTGAGCGGCAAAATTGTTAAGGAGCCATGAAATGTACCTGTTCCTCATTCCCTTGCTGATAGGATTTGCCTTCAACTGGGCTAGCGCCTTCACGGATTTTTACTCCCGCCGTTTTGGGGAACGCAGCGGGCGTCTGATCAGCTTCATCACCAGAAATATTTTAGGAATTCCGGTTTGGGTCATTGGCCTGGTTCTGGCATTTCGAGGATCCGCGCCGTCTTTGTTCATCCCCAGTCCGGTGACCGATATTCTGGGCTGGCTGCTGGTCGTGACGGGAACGGTTCCCATGTTTTGGGGACTTGCCTTTTTAGGGCGGCGGTCTTTTAGACCGACCCGACAAGACACGCTCGTCAGCGCCGGCATCTATAAATACATCCGCCACCCTATCTACACCGGAGTCCTGCTTGAATTTGTCGGAGGCCCACTGCTGCATCCAATGATCCCGGCTGTGATAGCCTGCGCTCTCGGCTGGGGCTATATTTATGTCCAAGCTCGGCTGGAAGAATTTGATTTGATACGTCGGATTCCTTCCTACCGCCAATACATGGACCGGGTCCCTCGCTTTTTCCCCCGCCTGCGGAAGAAATGATCGGGGTCATGATTGGGGTCAAAGCTACTCTTTACGTAACGTTTTCTAGGGGGAGCCTGCGTAAAGAGTAGCTTTGACCCCGGATTTAACGGGATTGCCTTACCCGTCATTTTCGCATACGATAGACGTCAAAATGCGTCGCGATTCCGTCGGGGACATTCGTGAGATCCAGGAGGGGAAGAGCAAGAATATCCGCCTCCTCAAAACCGCCATGTTTCTGCCGGATTTTATCGCGGTCGGATCTTTTTTTCTCGTCCTCAATTTCGTCGTCGGCATTGTTTTTTCCAAGGCGAGCTCGTTTTCGATAACATACATTGTGGGATTGATCGGGCTGGCCGTACTTTACGCCTACCTGCTGGCGAGATTTCAATACTCCGTCGCCCGAAAAAACGGGGCGCTGTTTATTTTGAAGCGATTTTCCGTGAAACCTCTAGACCTCAAGAACAGCTCTCACGGGCAATACTTGGAGATCGTCGAAGAAATGAAAAACGCTGCCGGTTTGCCCAAAATCAATATCTATGTCATCCCCAGCCCATCGATCAATGCTTTGGCTCTGGTTGAGCCCGACGGAACGCCCTGTCTTGCCCTGACCGAAGGGCTGCTGGCCGGATGTACGCGGGACGAGATCAAAGCTGTCGTGGCCCGCGAGATAGCCCTAATCGACCAAGGCGACGCACACTATAAGACGCTTGTCTGCTCGCTGGCGGATTTTATAGAACGTTTTCGGCACGCTTTCGACCGCGAAGAGCCGGAGGAAGGCTCGTTACCATTTTCGCTGTCGTCGAGGTTCAGGCGGTTCCTAAGCCGTTGCTTCGAACCGGAGCAAGAGATCCGGGCGGATGCCGCTGCCGTCCGGCTTGGACAGAGCCCGGTCACCCTGGCCCAGGCGCTCGCCAAGGCCTTCGCCGCCAATTGCTCCGCGAAAGGTTTGGGCCATGCCTATGCCCCTCTCTTTTTCATCCCGCCGGAACCGGCAGGCAAGAACCAGGATGCGGCAGGGTGGCTGGCCGGCACCTGTCCGCTACTTTTGACGAGGATTCGGCGGCTTGCCATCATGGCCGACCAAAAAACCGAGGACATCATCCCTCAGGATATCCTTTAGGGCCTCATGAAAAAGGTAAAAAACGTTTAACCTCGCCTGCGGTATTGACTTTCCCTTGTCTTTGACTTAATTTAAAAGAAAGGAATAAGCAGGCCATCTTCAGTGATATAGAGGAGGGTTCCATGAAAAAAGCTTTTATATTTGGATTCGTGCTTCTTCTCTTTGCCGCCCTTCTCCCGGCCCAGACTTGGCTCACGGGCTCGGTCGACGACGCCCTGGCCAAGGCGAAAGCCCAGGGGAAGCTGCTGCTGTTGGATTTCTTCGCCTCGAGCGGCTGAGGGAGCTGTGTGCTGCTGGGTCAGCAGTACTACGACAACCCGAAATACGGCAAATTCCTGGAAGAGAATTTTATCCTCTACCGGGCGCCTCGAGGAGACAAAACCGGAGACGCGGTTTTTAAGAGATTCAATGTCTCCGGAACCCCGTTCCTGCTTTTCATCGACGGGAACGGGAAGGAAATCGACTGGATCCGCGGTTATAGCGCCCCACCCGATAAGTTCCACGAAAAGGTCAAGAACGTCCTTCAGGGGGTGGATACATTCAAGGTTCTTTCCGAGAAGTCCCTCGAAAATCCCAAGGATGTGTCCCTCCTGGCCAAGCTGGCCAAGAAATACAGCGACCGCGACCCGATAAACACGGAGAAGGCCAACGCGCTTTATAAGCAGATCGTGGCCATCGATCCCGACGGCAAGATGGGAATGACAGAGTACGGCAAGGATCAGGTTTCCTGCACCGAGTATGCCGAGTTTTCGCTTGGTCAAGCTGTTTTGTATGCCCGGGGAACTCAACGCAGTCCGGAGCCTTTGAAAGCCTTCATAAAGAAATATCCCGCCAGCAAAATCCTGAAATCGGCATACATGAGCCTCAGCTCCTTTTATGCCTATGCTCCGGGCCCGTACAAAGAGGAAGCTTTCAAGTTTCTCGAAGAAGCGGTGGCAAAATATCCCGACGATCCTTATTTCAGGCTCTATTACGTCTCCCGAAGCATGAACAACAAAGAGAATATCGACCGGGGGATCGAGATGGCAGAGGGCATGCGCTCCATGAATCAGGCATCGATCGCGGATTACCGCGCCCGCCTCTACCAGCTCAAAGGGGATCTCTCACAAGCCGAAGCGGTTTACAGTCAAGAGTTTATGGACGGCCAGGTGACGAGCCTTGCTTACGCTTTGTCTTCCTACGCCTCGTTCTGGATGGGGCAGAAAAAGAACCTTGACAGCGCCGAAAAAATGATGCAGACGGCCATTCTGCTCGAGCCGGACAACGCCTATTTCCGGCAATCCGCGGCCGGTTTTTATCTGCAGGCCGGCAAGACGGACAAAGCCCTTGAAGTTTTTGGGCCGGAGTTCATCAAAACTCCCAAGCCGAATGCCTCCGCTTTAATGACATATGCTCGCTTCTGGGCTTCAAATAAGCAAAACATGGAAAGCGCAGCGGCGGCCATGGAGTCGGCCTTAAAGTTGAGCCCCGAGGATGCTTACGTCCGCCAATCCGCGGCCCAAGTCTTCATCATGATGGAGAAGCAGGACAAAGCCATAGAGATTTATGGACCGGCTTATATCAAAATCCAGGACAATCCTTTGGCGCTGTCTGGTTACGGCCGTTTCTGGGCAGGACAGAAGAAAAATCTGGATAGCGCCTTAGAAGCGGCCAAGAAGGCGACTACCCTCGCCGATCAATCCCCCAACCAGTCCTATCTTTGGGATTCGTTGGCCGGCGTCTATCTCGCCGCCGGCAAGCTGGAAGAGGCCTTAAAGGCCGAGGAGAAGGCTCTTGCTCTTGACGAAGGGTTCAATACCGAGTTCTACCAGACGCAGTTGAAGAAGATTAAGGACGAGATCGAGAAGAAAGCGAAGAAATAGCCGCCTCGATGAGCCGGCAGCCTATAATTTCTAAAGAATAGCGGACAATTTTGTAACTCTTAAAACGGGGTCAAGCCTACTCGTTACGCATGTTCCCCTGATGAATTTTGCGTAACGAGTTGGTTTGACCCCGGCTCAATGATGTTCTGGGGGGTATTTCAAGACATATGAATATCGGCGGGGCTTGCCGTCCCGTTCAACCAGGACATCGAAATGACGAGTCTGCAAAACAGCCTGTTGCAGCTGGGGAAGGGCGGACGGGCTGTTCAGCTTGATGTCATTGACCTGTTTAATGATGTCACCTTCGTGGATTCCCATATCGGACAAAAGGCTGCTTCCCGCCGGCCACCGGATGATCTGAACGCCGTCGATTCCTCCGCTTCCGAAATGGGGGACCAACTGGGATTCTTTCAGGATCTTGGGCAACTCGGCTCGAATCCTCGTTTCGATCTCGCTTTTTAAAAATTCCTTTTCGACGGGGACGGCCGAAGAGGTCGCGTTCAAGGATTTATCTTCCTCGCCGGCCACAAGCCTGGCTGCCTTTTTCGGCATTGCCTTGGTCTGCACCACAGCCCTGATGTTCAGAAACAATTCAAATACCCGAGATCCGTCGGAAAGTATTGCCCTATCTCTTGAAATCTCTAGAAGCTCGAGGCCCTGGACTTTTTCGCCGACTTTCAAAAGCGTCACGGAGCCGGACGCTTCGTTTTTGAGCACGGCGACAGATGAAGAAGCATCCCTAGAAACGAGGACGCCGGTCAAAGTCAACGGGGGAGCTTGTCCGTTTCCTGATCCTAAACTCTTGATTTGTGTTTTTTCGAAGCCCGGAGCGAGCCCCGCCAGCCCGCTCAGAATGGCGAGCCCAATAAGAATGGCCGACGCCCTCAGCGATTCTAGCATCTTTTTCAGGTCCTCCTCACACTCGCTGTTTTCTCAGCCTTCTTCGTAGCTGTAGCGTTCCAGCGAAGACGATCAGGCCGGCCAAGCCTATGGCGGCCGCCGCCGCACCGTATCCGATGCGCAGGATGACCAGCGCCAAGCAGACGACCGGCGCAAGGTCGAGCCTCGCAAAAAACCGCAGGGACCCGTCCTTGGAAATGAACCTCGCCACGGGGGGAGAATATTTATAGTAAAGTTTCACGAATGCCCGTCCCGGCCGATTGGTCATGAGCCGTTTATCCCTGAATTCCCGCAGCATGTTCACATAGGGATGCATGGGCGAACCATAGGCGGCCGTGGCGATGAAACAGGGGCCAAAATCCCAATTGGGACTGCCGCCGCTGCCCCATTCAGCGCCGCCCCCGCCGCCTTCTCCCCCTGTATAACTGAACGAGGCGGATATAGACTTTCGCGAATCCATTTTTATGGCGATGGGGTTCGCGGTGCCTGATGCGTCACCCGACCAACTCGAAAAGATGTAGCTGGATGACGGTATGGCCGTGACGCTCACTTCGGCCCCGGAGCTATATTGATAGTCCCCGGGCGAAGGATTCGTTGTCCCTCCAGAACCGGCCTTGATGGTCAGGGTATATTTATTGCCGCAGGCGTCAAAAGCGATGGCATTAGTGTTTATGGGATTGGCCGTTGTGTTTTGAGGAGTCACGGACGTCGGGCTGGATCTCAAATCAGGTACAGAACCTTGATACTGCCACTCGTTTTCGTAGATTCCCCCTGGAGGAACCCGGAATTTACAGACAAAATCCAGGTCTCCATTTCCGTATATTTTCATGACGTATAAGTTATCCGTGCCGACACCGAAAGAGCCCGATCTCCCGGCGGCGATATAGTTGCCATCGGATGTCTGCTGGATAGAACGGACATCCTCGTCGCCTGGGCCTCCATACGTCCGCTGCCATTCTATCCGGCCTCCGACATTGATTTTAATCACCCAGGCATCCCTTTTGCTCACGCCAAAAGACTGCGTCTCGCCTCCGATAATAAATCCCCCCTCCGATGTTTGTCGTATAGAATAGGCCAGATCATCTTTGATCCCGCCATAGGTCTTTTGCCACCGGATATCCCCTCGATAGGCGATTTTGGCTATGAAGAATTCGTTTGATTCATCTCCATAACGATAGCCGGCGACCATAAAAGATTGATCGAGCATCTGGAGAACCGATTGAATCCTGTTCCCCCCGCAGGCGACCTGCCACTCGATATCTCCGAGGGAGTTTAACTTTAAAACGCAACCTGCGTAGGGCGTCGAGCTGCCCCCGACGATATATCCTCCCTCGAAGCTCTGGGCAACGGCAAAGGCGACATCATCTCCATTCGTTCCATAAGTCCTCTGCCACTCGACGTCTCCGACGGAATTTAGCTTTAACAGCCACATGTCATTGGCGCCGGCCCCAAATGACCTTGTCTCGCCGGCGACGATATATCCCCCGTCAAAAGTCTGTTGAAGACTTCGTCCGATATCGTCCTTATCCCCGCCATAAGCCCGCTGCCATGTGATCTCTCCAACCTTATTGAGCTTTATGATCCAGAGATCTGCGCCTCCTTTGCCAAAGGAATTCGTGGAGCCGGCGACGACATATCCTCCCTCGCTTGTTTGTTGAAGGCAATATCCGTAATCTGCGCTTGTTCCACCAAAGGCCTTCTGCCATTCGATATCCCCCACGGCATTGAGCTTTAAAACCCAAAAATCATAGGATCCGCTGAAAGAACCCGTAAGACCCGTAATGATATATCCTCCGTCGCTCGTCTGCTGTATCGAATAAGCCTGGCTGGAGCCTGCGCCCCCATAGGTTTTAGCCCACTGGGCTTGAAGTCCGGCCAGCGATACGAACAGCAAAAAAAGAAAGCCGAATAAAGCTTTTTTTCTCATCTTCTCTCTCCCTAAAAAGCGAAGCCTTCATTGAAGCGGCGCTCCCTTTTAATTCTCCGGCTAAACAATACAGCGTTCTTTCTTAAAAGTTGTTAAGAATTTGTTAAAGTTTTGTGAAGAATTGCTGGAGAGATTCTGTCCCAAGCCGATTTGACATGATCCCCGCCGCCGGTGATAATAAAGTCGGAACATCGAAGAGGAACCCGTCTCTAAAAACATGAAGGCCCGATTTCGTCGGCTTCCCGCATTTTCTGCGGAACAATTCATCGCCAAGCTTGAAAACCTTCCTCTCTCCCCCCCGCTTTTGGCTTTTTATTTCGCTTTTCTTCTTTCCCTCCGGGAGCTGTTCGAGCAGCTCTTCTTCGAGACGTCATTCAACATCTACCGGTTTAACCACCACGTCTTTTTCTTCCTCCCGGCCCTCCTGGCGGGGATCCTGGGGATCAGCTGGATCGGCAGAATCGACATCGCCAAGACGGCCCGTGTCGTGGCCTCCGGATACGTCCTGATCATCCTGCCGCCCCTTATCGATCATTTTCTTTTTTTGCGAAACCAGCCCTACGAGTACCTCCTTCCCAGGGAATTCGCAAAAAACTTTCTGACGCTCTTCCTGTTCACCCCGAAGGCGGGGTCCGGCATCTTTCTCGAGATCGTGATGATCATCGTCCTTGCTTCTGCTTACGTATTCCTCAGAACGAGGTCGGTCCGAAGGGCTTTGTGGACGGCAGGGTTCCTCTATCTCCTGGCTGGGCTTCTCGCGACGCCGCGCTTATTTCTTCCCCTGCCGTCCATGACGAGCCCAGTCGTCTGGCAGTCAAGGCATGTCCTGTATTTTTGTTATGACCTGGTCCTCAGCATCATCGTTGGCGCGCTTTTCTTATGGCGCGTCCATCCCGCCCTGCCGAAGTCCGTCTTCCGGGAGATCTGGTCGTTCCGGACACTCCATTTTATGGTCATGGCCGGAGCAGGCCTTTACAGCCGGAAATTTTTTAACGTTCTTGCCTTTCCAGACGTGCTCGGCGTCTTCCTGACGTTCACGCTCATGGGCCTGATCTGGACGGCCACGGTCCTTATCAACAACGTCTATGACCTGGCGATCGATCGGGTGGCCAATCCGGGCCGGCCGCTGGTCCGGCAGGGCATCGAGCCGGCCTTCTACCTTCATCTGGGACTTATCCTGGCGATCGTTGCCGCCTTCGTCAGCCTTATCTTGGGAACGATCGCTCTGGCGATTACGATCGTTTCGCTGGCGAGCGCGATCATGTACTCCGTGCCGCCCTTTCGGCTCCGCCTGCGACTCTTCAGCAACGCCTTCATCGCTTGGGGCTCTGTCCTGGGATTCTACCTGGGCTATTTCGCCGCCGCTCCTTTAATGTCCCCGCCTGTCAGCGGAAACACGGTCCGCCTTTCGCTCGTCATCTTTCTTGCTTTGTTTTTTGGAAGCTTCAGCAAAGACATCAAGGATTATCAGGGAGACCTCCGCTGCGGGATTAAAACCATGGTTACGGTTTTCGGATTGCCGAAAGGCCAAAGGATCATCTCGGCCTTCCTCTTTCTCTCACTCCTGATGCCGCTGCTGATTTTTCACAAAACGATGGATGTTATTTTCATGGCAGCCACGGCCACCGGCACATCCTGGCTTTTTTATGGCAAAGGGAAGATTGGGATTTCGTTCGCGGGCTACATCCTGGTCTTCTTGTATTGTCTGGGAAGGATGTTTATCTTGTAAAAATGCCCTATGAAGCTGCTTAGAGATTTATTGATCGTCAGCCGGGCCAACATTCAGCTCACCTCGCTGCCGACCGCGGCCATCGGGATGACATTGGCGGCGAACAGCGGACGTGACCTCGTTCGGCTGACGGTTTTGCTGTATGTCATTTTATTTTTTACCCTGTTGACCTACGCCTGCAACCTAAATTGCTTAAGCGATCTGGGCGTCGATGAGAAATACAAGAAGCGAATGAGCGAGGCCGTCCGGTCTGTCGGAATCCCAAGGCTGAAATTCATCATGGGCCTCGAGCTGGCTGTGTCTGCAGCGATCATCGTCTGGCTTGCCGTCCTTAAACACAACCCGCTTTTCCTGCTCGCCGGGCTCGGCATCCTTGGCGGCACCGCCTATTCCGCGCCGCCTCTTCGGATCAAAAAACGCGGCGTCGTCAGTTTCCTCCCGGTCCTGCTCTGCCTCTATTTCCTGCCCGTCGCCGGGGGCTGGTTCCTGATGACCGAGCGGCTTTCTTTGTTCATCATGGCCTTCGCGTTCGGATATGCCTCCATCATGCAGGGCATCACTTTTATCAATATGTGCGAAGATTACCGTGAGGATGAGGCTTCTCAGATCAAGACCCTCGCCCATGTCATCGGCGTTCGGCGGACGCTTTCTCTCGGGGCGGCCATGGTTTTGGCCGGAGGGACTCTGGATTTTTTCCTGATTCTGGGCTGGAGAGTGGATTTGAAAAATATGGGTGCAGCGGCAGCCATCCTTTTTTGGAGTTTCAGCCTCGTTTATATCGCGGCCATCGTCTCAATTTTCCGGCGTCTCTACCGCGTTGGTCGCTCTGCGGACTGCTTGGATTTGTCCAAGAAATACGCGGCGAAAATGCCTGTCTGGTTTTTTCTGACCAGGTATTCTCTTTTGGCAATCTCTTTGATCATTCAGGCTGTAAAATAGTCGTTGTTCTCGCGTTTAACGATCTCTTTTTTGTCTTGAAATAGGCCAGCGAAAGAATCATCACGACGACGCCGGTCAGGCTCAAGACATAGCTCCCGGATATAAAAAAACCTATAGACGATCCCCCAGACCATTCCCAGGGGCAGCCCGTTCACAAACAGGAAGAGGATGTTGTAAGGCGGCGAAACGAGGGCGAAAAGAACCAGCGCCAGTTCGGCGATGCCGATGAAGAGGACCATGAGCACCGGCCGTTTTGCCCAGGAGATCTCCGAGATGACTTTGATGCCGATGAATTTGGACAGCATATAGCCCAACACCTGGGCGATGATGATGACGGTCTTATAATCGAAGTCCATGAATTCCAAGCCCGTGAAATGGCCCGCGGCGAAGGGTTTGCGGAAGGCATACATGCACGAATAGGCCGAGAACGCCGCGATCGAGGCATAGGCCACAAAAACGGCGTCGTTTTTCCGTACCAACCAGGCCCTGACCGTGGCGCTTCTGAACATGGGGAGCTTATGTCGATCGATAGCGTTTTTCTCTTTCATGCGCCTCTTCGAGGTCCTCGGGGGTATCGATCTCCGTCCAGGCAGAGGTCTCGATCTCCTGGAGGAATACGTCCAACTTGTCCAGGTTGGCCATGTGGATATCGTCCCAGTACAGTCCGCCGAAATTTCCTTCCCGGATCTTATCCTCGAGCTCATTCCTCAAGATCCGGGCATCCTCCGTGGTCCAGTAGGACAAACCGGCCAGGATGACGCCGGCCCCGCCTTCGACATCGATCCGGTGAACCCTTCCGTGCTCGTCGAATCGCAAGATCCATTCATGGGCGAAGCCTCGCCTGAAGCCGCCGAAGTAACAGGAGCGCGACGGGTGGGGGATCAGATAGTTCCGGTGCATAAACACGTCGGCTTCCGATATATAGCTGTCGCCCATCCGGTCTTTGACCAGATAGACCGAATAAATGTTGTTATATTCCTCGTATTTTTCATTATGGATGAACTGGAGCCGATCGTATTTCGAAGCGAGATAACCTAACTACTCGGAGAGATATCCTGTGACGATGACAATCTCTGGGACTCCGATCTCCAGGAAATATTCGATCTGCCTCTCGATGATGGGGGCCCCGTCAACCTTCACCAGGGCTTTCGGGATTTTATTGGTGTGGGGCTTGAGCCTCGTGCCGACTCCGGCGGCGAGAATGATGGCATTTATTTCCCATAAGAAATCACAGAACTCGTTCGAGCGCAAGAGAAAAGTTGGGAGACCAGGTCAGGTTCATGAGGCCGCCTCTCCGCGTATTGTTGGTCGGATTGACGCCCGCCGCTGTTGGTGCTATTCTTTGCATGGGCAGCCGTAAAGGGAGAAAGGGCCATTGAGCGTCCCCATGACAAACTGGCAGGGTGGATGATGAAGCGCGCCATTTGGCTGAGTGACATTCATCTGGATCACCTCCCTCCGCCGGAGTCTGCTCTCTTTCTGGAATCCATCAAGAAATTATCCGGCACCGCGATTTGGATCAGCGGGGACATCGGTCAAGCCGATACCATTGTCGAGTTTCTCGCGCAGATGGAGTCGACCCTGGAGCTACCCATCTATTTTGTCCTGGGGAACCATGATTACTATCTGAGCTCCATAAACAACGTGAGATCCAGGGTCCAAAAAGCTTTCGACAATTCCAGAAGGCTTTGCTGGCTTTCTGATTCCGATGTCAAAGAAATATCCCCCGACGTCGGGCTGCTCGGACACGATTCCTGGGCGGACGGCCGGCTTGGAGAATATGAAGCATCCGACCTGCTTTTAAACGATTACATCTTGATCCGGGATTTCAATCCGTTCCTCCAAAGGTCGGAAACGGTCGGTCCTTCCTCTCCGCTAGGCCCCAATGATCTCATGGATCTTATTTGCGGAAAACAAACAAAGCAGAATCGACTTTTGATCATGCAGGCCTTGGCGGATGAGGCGGTTGAATATATCGAGAGGCGCCTTCCTGCCGCGCTCCAAAAGTACAAGCATGTCTATTTTCTAACCCACGTTCCCCCGTTTAAAGAGGCCTGCTGGCATCAAGGCAGAATTTCTGACGACAACAGCCTGCCTCATTTTTCGGCCAAGGTTGTGGGCGAAACGCTCGTCCGGATCATGGAAAAACACCCGGACAGACAGCTCACCGTGCTGTGCGGCCATACCCATAGCGGAGGCGTCGCTCAAGTCCTCAGCAACCTCGTGGTTTACACGGCTCAAGCCGTCTACGGCAACCCCGATATCCAAAAGATTTTTTCTTTCGAGGATTGAGCAAGATGATATCAGCCGGGGGCGGGCCCGAGCGCCGTTTCAGATAAAGCTCTTGAGGGCGGTCTCCTCATCCTCATAGATTGTTCCGAAAATCCTAATCAGCCCCGTCACTTGAAAGATGATGAGGAGCCTTTTCGGGATTTTCATAAGTTTGAGCGTGCCTCCCAAGTTATGGGCGGAGGTGAAGCTGGCGATGAACTCACCCACCCCGAAGCTGTCGACAAAATCGACCTTTTCAAGATTGAAAAGGAACTGCTTTTTGCCTAATTCAAGCTGGTCTTTGACGCACTGATGAAGAACGATCGCATCGGCTTCGGAACGCCGGATATTACCTTCGACGTCGAAGACGACAATATGGTTGATCTCACGTATCCTGACGGCCATTCGGTCGCCTCGAAAACATTCACTTCCCGGGCCGTTGCCCCTGCTCTCGCCCTGCGATTATCGATGAATTCTCGATAGACGCTCAGCATCCTGTTGAGGCAGTTGTTCCGGGCTCTGCTTTTTCATCGAGCTTTGCCAAGGGTCTCCATCCCCGCGGCGGCCACCGCGACCGCGCCCAGGAAAATCCAGGCCCGGAAATTGCATGATGATCCTAGTCTAGTTTTGGGGCTTTGACTTGTCAAGAAGTCTGAGCGCTCGGCCGGCGCCGGCTTTTAAAGGCCAGGGATGGAGATTTTGTTGGTTAGATGACTTTGTCCAATTGGACTTTGCACGTGGATATCTTTTTTGGCGGAATATCGGAATACGCCGAAAAAGTCTTGATCGAGCCATTGGGAAAACTCGTAAAATCTATAAACGAGTTGCTGAGGAGCGATCCTTCGGCATCATAAAGGGCGATGACAAATTTGGCGATGATAAAGTCTTTTCCGGCGCTGTTTTTGATTTCTCCGACGACCTCCGTGATTCCATGCGAATCGCGAAAGGTGATTTTTCTGGCCGCAAATCCGCCGCCGATATCCTGGAATGTCACACGCCGGGCCCGGTCATCCGCCTGCAGCTTTTCCTGTTTCAGCCTGGCAATGGCGGCCGCTTCATCTCTGGCTGTTTTTACGATCGGCTTTCCGGCAGCTCTTGCCATCAAAAGCTCCAGGAGTTTGAGCGCCTCGTCATAGTTCGCGGACTGTTTTTCTTTGATGGCTTTCTCCAGCATCGATTCGGGGGTTTCCGTGAATTGCGAGATCTCTTTCTCCAGGTCAGCGATCTTGGCGTTCAATGCTTGGTTTTTCGTGTCCAGTTCGACCAGTCTCCGGTTTAGTTGTTCATTCTCTTTTTTGAGCGCGGCGCTTGGATTCTTGCAGGAGAGTCCCAGGCCGATCAGACAGGCAGCCATGAGGATCGCTCCGAAGCCTTTTATTTTTTTCATGGTTTGCTCGCTCCTTGAATAGGCATCCTTTATAAAGCAGACTGATGACAATTCCATGATGTATAATTTTTGGATCCGATGCGAGAAAAAAACAATACCCTTTGCAGGTGAATCCTGGGGTGATTTTCAAAGACATTGGGGTCAAAAGTTGGGGTCAAAGCTACTTTTTACGCAAACTTCTCTCGGGGAAGATGCGTAAAAAGTAGCTTTGACCCCGGACCGCTGACCCCGGACCGCCTGCTAGGCGGGAGTGCTTCCGGACGGACTCTCCGGCCGAACGAACAATTCATATTCAGGTCCGAACTGAGCCAAGAACTCCAGGCTGAAGGCCCTGAAAAAGTACCATACGGGCAAAGTGATGACGGTTCCGATATAAGGGATCACCAACAGAAACCAGCCTATACAGCACGTGATGAGACCGGCGAAAACGACGGCAATGACGAAGGCTATGATCAGGACAAACACCAGCAGTCCATAAAGGATGAAGTGAAACGGATGCCGTCCGAAAACAGATAAGAACATATGCCAGGCCGGGGCCGTCTTGATGTTGTTCTTGTACATGATTGGAACAACGAAATCCCTCAGGAACAATAAGATGTAGGCAATGATGATCACGATCAAAAGGAAAAACAGTGCCATCCCTACCGCCAGGATGATCGGAAGCGGAAAATCGCCGCGGTCCTCAAAGTAATGAGCGGCCGTGATAAAGAAAATGACAGAGAACAGGATGGACAGCGACAGCCCGATCAGGCCAAAAACCAGGCGCCATACGAACAGCGAGTTGCCCAGCGTCTTGAAACGCTTCCAGGGGACGGAGATTTCGGCCTTGTCGCGGACCACATTGTCCAGAAACAGGAAGCTCCCTCGAGAGCTCAGCCACAAGATGATAACCAGGACGGCCATGATAATCATTGCGCCAAAAACAATGGCCATGAACAATAAGGGGTGATGGTTCAGCCACTGCCAGGCCCGGTTGGGAAAGTCGACGAATTCGCGGAAGCTCCCACGATCGCTCCACCTTGAGGTCACCGTTCCATTGTGCCAGTCCGCCAATCCGGCGAGGAAGGCCGTGAATCCCAAGAGGAACCATTTGTTCAGGTCGAACGGCTTGAAAAGCGCGATCTTCATCCGGTTCCAGGCGCGGCCGAAAGGCCCGAAATAGGAGATGTCCATGCTACCCCTCCAGGCAAAATGCTAATTCCATGCTTCCTTCATTCTATACAACTTGCCGCTTGAATAAAAGATTTTATTTATCCGGCAGGAGCGCCATTTTTATTTTTGACGGGGCGGGGGACATCGAGATTTCCAAACGGTTGGAGAAGACAATCCCAAGGTGAGCGACATCACCGTCATCACTCACTACGAAATTAAATAGCCCGCGCGCTCTGCGATTCTGGCGAAACAGCCGGCGCGATCGTCCAGCCTATCTTCTTCTCGTTCCTCCGGATGAGCGGCCCGACGAGGGCGGGCTGAAAGACCTGGAAATGGAGGGCCCGGAGAACGATCTATAAGACGGGCTGGAGAATGAACGGGGTACGGTCAACCTGGGAGAATAGGAACGTGAAGGTCTGGAATAGATCCGGGAACTCGAGAGAGACGAAGACGTTCTGTTCGACGGAGCGATTCTCGAAGGATAAATTTTTCCGCGCGGACTCAGGGATGACGGACTCGATCGTAAAACGGGATTGGCCCTTCTGATGATTCCCCGCGGCTCTTGAAGCTGATCTTTCCGGATCACGGTCCGGCCGGACCGACCATAGAAGCCGGGAAAATAATTGCCGTAAAACCCGTACCCGTACCCGTACCCATAGTCATAGGGATAATAGCCGTAATACCAGCTGTTCCAGGACCAATAGGGATTCCAGCCAAAATACCACGTCGGCCAGGCATAAGGGGACCAGAAATAGGGATTGTAGTGATACCAGATCGGGTACCAACCCATGACCCAGTCAAGCCTTGACCAGGGCCACCAGGGGGAGAATGACCATCCCATCGATCCGCTATAGGGGTAGGCTCTCCATTGATCCGGCTCGTATTCTCGATAAATCGTCTCCTCGGCGAGATTCCGGCTCCAGCTGTCGAATTTGTCCACGACTCTCGGATCTTCGTACACGGCCGTCTTGTTCTTTTCCACATCGACTCTATAGAGTCTCTCTCCCCGAAAAGAATGCTCCCGCTGGGGACTCCGGACTTTGACTGTCTGGTCCGTCAATTGAAGATAAATACTCCCCTGCCAGATGCTCAGGATGGCGGATTCTTTTTGAAGATCCGTGAACACCACCCTGGTCTGAGGACCCAAGCGAACCCAATTTCCATCGGCCAGTTCGATTTCGACCATGCCTTTTCCCGTGATGAGCTCGTCTCCCGGCTTCACGATCATATGGAGCTCGGCTTTTTCAAAGCTCTGGAAGGAAACGATCCCTTCGACATGGCTGATAAAAGCGGACGTATCTTCCGTCGCAGCTTGGGGCGTATTTTGAGAAAGGAGCAAGAGGGGCAGGAACAAGAGCCCCACGATCAAAGCACAGGATGACTTAAGATTCATCGTATCCTCCTTGCCGCGAGCTTATCCAGGCTCGCCGCCGAGAATAGAATTAGCCACCTACTTATCATTATACCACAGATCCTGAATGCTTGAAAATAGCAAGATCCCCGCTCCTGCCGGGCAGGATGGGTCTACGGGACCGATTTTCGATCGCCGCAGGCGCCGGCAGTCCGAAAGAGTAGCCTTCCGCAGATCTATAGGGGTTGAGATTCCGGGGTTTCTTCGCTGGGGGGAAGCGCGCCGCCTTCCTCCGGTGTCTTATCCTTGGCTAAGCGCCTGCGCCTCTTTTCTTCTTTTCTTTGCTGCCGGAGAAGCTCTCGGCTTCTCTTCGCGCCCTTATACGCTTTGTTGCTTTTCCGCAAAATTCCTCCGTTTGTCTTTTCAAATATCATATCACAACTGGAGGCGCGCCGATAGAGGCTCCGAATAATATTTTTCGAATTTGACTCTTTCCCCCAAAATAATTATTCTATGCATAGCTAAGCAAGGGAGAGTGAAGGCCATGCAATGTCCCCTCTGTCGTTTTGAGAATCAAGAAGGGGCTCGCATTTGCGAAAACTGCGATACGCCCCTGCGTCCGGCAAAAGAAGTCCCCGCCGGCCAGACAGAAACCGTCATAACCGTTACCGAAGAGCTGACCACCGGCTCGGTCTTTGCCAACCGTTACCAGGTCATCGAAGAGATCGGCCGCGGCGGCATGGGACGGATCTACAAGGTCTTGGATTACAA
>JAPKZH010000511.1 GCA_026393905.1 Candidatus Aminicenantota bacterium | reverse complement strand
AAGACGGCAAGAGCCGGGACTGGTTCATGGTGTTCCAATATAACCTGGAATCCAGGCTGGGCGCGGTCGGCGAGCAGGCGCTTTTCCGGAAAAACGGGAAGCTCTTTCAACACGTCAGGGTCGACATCAGCCATATCGCCCCGCCCGCTGAGGCCGTGATCTCGACCGACGGCGGCGAAAAAATGCAGGCCCGGCTCAAGATGGGGTATAACGCCGTCTATGTTCCCGTCGAAGCTGTGGTTCAAGAAAAAGACCTTGCCCTCTCCGTGAAAATCGAAGGGCAGCCCGGCCAAAAAGAAACGGTCCGGCTCAAGCCCGTCCAGAAGCGCGAACTCTTTCTTCTCCCCCATTCTCATGTCGACATCGGCTATTCGGACCTTCAAGTCGTCGTCGAAAAGAACCACTGGAAATATTTTGAGCAGGCCATCGAGCTCGCCCAAAAGACGGCGGGCTACCCGCCCGGGGCAAGGTTCAAATGGAATGTCGAAGTCCTCTGGGCTGCCCAAACCTATTTGGGCCAGGCAACCACCGAAAAGCGAGAAGCGTTCATCGATGCCGTCAAAAAGGGATGGATCGGGCTGCAGGCGCTCTTGGCCAACGAGCTGACGGGCCTCTGTCATCCGGAAGAGCTGTTCCACTTTACGGAATTTGCCCGTGATCTCGCCAAACAATACGGGCTCTCCGTCAACTCGGCCATGATCACGGACATCCCGAGCTACACGTGGAGCCTCGTCCCGGCTTTGGCTCAAAGCGGAGTCAAATATTTTTCCAGCGGGCCGAATTACATGCCCAATTTGCCCGACGGCGGAGACCGGATCGGGAGGGCCCTTAAAGTTTGGGGGGATCGTCCTTTTTACTGGGTCTCTCCTTCCGGCGCGGAAAAAGTCCTGTTTTGGATGACCGGCCGGGGATATTCCTGGTTCCACGGCTTGAACATGGGCAATATCAGCCTGGAAAAAAAGCGGCCGATCTTTGATTATCTCCGGGAGCTCGAGGACACTGGCTATCCCTATTCCATGGTCCAGGTGCGCTATACGGTCGGAGGAGACAACGGACCGCCGGACCCCGACCTCTGCGACTTCGTGAAAGCGTGGAACGAGGAGTATGAATCGCCGAAATTCGTGATCGCGACTTCCCAGGAGATGTTTGAGGAATTCGAGCGCCGCTATGCCGATAAAATTCCCGCCGTCAGGGGCGATTTCACCCCTTACTGGGAAGACGGCGCGGCCTCGACGGCGCTGGAAACGGCGATGACCAGAGCGAGCGCCGCCCGGCTCCTGCAGGCGGAGACGCTGTGGGCCATGATCGACCCGGACAATTTTCCGGCTGCGGAATTTTCCGAAGCCTGGCGCCAGGTCGTCCTGTTCGATGAACACACCTGGGGCGCCGCCGATAGCATCAGCGATCCCGACGGTGAAAACGCAAAAACGCAGTGGGCCTACAAACAAGCCTTCGCCCGAGAGGCAGAAAAGAGGTCCTTGGCCTTGTCGGAAGCCGCCTTGAAAAAACCGATGCCAGCCGCCCCTCCAAAAAGCATTAGGCAGATCATCGAT
>JAPKZH010000091.1 GCA_026393905.1 Candidatus Aminicenantota bacterium | reverse complement strand
GAAGCCCCATTTCCTCGCCACACCAGCCGGCGAAGACGATTGTCCGCTTCGGCTTGAATCCGCCCTGGCCGAGGACGCGGGCGACTTCCATGGCGGTGGCGACTCCGGAGGCGTCATCGTCCGCGCCGTTGTAAACGACCGTGCCCCGGGCTCCGAGATGGTCGAGATGCCCGCCGATAACGATGTATTGATTCTTCAAGACCGGGTCGGTTCCCTCGATCTTGCCGATGACGTTCAGCCCGTCCCCGCTGTATTTTTTAATATCGTCATACCCTTTCAAGGCCACGACGGTTCCCATCGTCTTAGACTGGGGTTTTTTGTTTCGGATCTCCCAACGAATTTTATTGAGCTCCTGGCTGAATTCCCGCGTCGATTTCCGGGGATCTCTTTTGGCGATGGTGCGGAAAATCCGTTCGGTGAGCTCGAAGACGAGGAAATTCCGCTTGATTTCAAGAGTCGAAGTCTGTTGTTGTCCGCCGGGCCCCATGAACATCATGCCGCCAAGAGGGATTTGGGCGGGATCGGGACTATAAAGCAGGATGGCCGCGGCTCCTTTGTCATAGGCAGTTTTGATCTTGGCATTATCGGTGACTTCTTCGGGAGTCAGGCCGATCGGAGCCGGAGCTTTGCCCGTCGTTTCCGTGAAAATTCCTCTGGGCTGAGCAAAACTATCGGGATTTCCCTTGAAGACCAAGACGACCTTTCCCTGAACGTTGAGGCCGGCATACTCATCCAGGCCTTTGGCCGGCAGCGAAATCCCGTAGCCGGCAAAAATCACGTCGGCTTTCACCATCGTTTTGGCCGTGGACAGAGAATTCACTGTAAAATCGGCATCGTCGAAAGAGAAGACGCGAGTGCCGACGTTAAGCGTGGGAATCCCGGCATTCACGGTCACGGGCCGGCCGATCGGGACCTTTTGAAAATAAGATGTCCCGCCGTCCCCGCACGGCTTTAAACCCCATTCCTTAAATCGGGCGGCGACCCATTCGGCCGCCTTTTGATAGCCCGGTGTCAAAGTCTGACGGCCCTCAAGCTGATCCGAGGCCAAGTACTCGATATAACTTTTGGCTTTGTTGCCGTCCGCGCGGAACTGCTGGCAGTAGGCGGAAACAAAAAAGCCAAAGACAAACGCTAAACCTAAAACGGTTACAAGAATTTTGCGCATTCGCATGAAATGCCCTCCTTCATGGCATAAAAAAGAAAAATATATCCCCGCTCCCGGGGAATGTCAAGAAAGGAACAAAAAGAAGTAACGGTTGGAGCGGGTTGCGGCTTCTCCTATTTGACTTCCCCGTCCCTGGGCGTTATCTTTTATACCGGCACGTGAAAAGGGAAAAAGATACTCTGCGGTGAAAAGCAAAGCTCCTAGCGGCGTTCGGCAAAAGAATCTGGTGAATTCTTTCCGATTTTCGAACGTTACAAGTGTCCTCATTATGTGACAGAACATCGTCTTGGCCTGCCTTGCTTCATCAGCGGCCAATTGGCATCAAATTTGCTGCTGATAACGATAAAGCCCAAAAAAGGGAGGTAAGCTTGAAACAATCGAGGAAAAGAGTTCGCGCTATCATGGCCTCGATCGTCATGGCCTTCGTTTTGATCCCTCTACTCGAAGCCCGGATCGTACTCAGCGGCCGGATTTCTCGTTCAGATGGAACCGGTCTCGAAAATGTCAGGATCGTCATCGACGGCTATTCCACTCCGGACGAGATCCTCGCCCTTAAGCAGCTCATGATATCGGGTGATGCCGACGGCTTCTACAGGGCGTTTCGTGCTTTAGACAAAGCCCAGATGCAGATGCCTGCGACCTCAGCCCTGAATGCCCATTTCAACGTAGCGGTTGAACAGCCGTCGGAAAAGGGAATTCGGATTCTTTTGATCACCGAAAGCCGGAATGTGAAAGCAGGTCAAAATATCTTCCTCTTCCTCGTCGCCGTATTGGATCTGGATAAGGATTACAAAGGCGAGGGCAGAATCCATTATGTCGCCAGGATTAAATTCCCGCCGCAGGGAGGCATCGATCTTGACACCTATATGACGGTTCCGAATGAAATCTCTAATATCCATCGGGTGAAATAGATTAAACGTAAACGAGGGAGCGATCGTTGCTTCCTCGGCAGATGCGTTTATATTGGTTTGAACAAAAGGAAGTGATAATCATGCCGATTAAACTAAAATGTCGTCTTGGTCGGATGTCTAGAATAGGCTTCTTGGCGATCTTGTGGGGGATTTGTCTATTATGGCTTTCCCCGTGTGCTTGGAGTCAGGAATCCACCGAATGGAAGCTTAGGGTCTCCGCGATGAACGCCTCCATACGCCTAAAGCCTTCTCTGGAAAGTCCTGTCGTTGCGACTCTGCCAAAGGGAACGAGCTTTAATTCCTATGAAGCCGAAGGGGACTGGTTCAGAGTCGTCCTTCCTCCCGGCAAGGACGGGATCGTCATCATCAGCTATATCGCCAAAAGCGAGGTCCAAATCCTAGAGGAAAAAATCAAGAAACAGACTGATTTTTGGCAGGTCGAAGAGGGAGGATTCAAGGGTATTGGACTTCATCTTATGCTCTCGGCGGGTTGGGCCTTTTTCCCAAGCGGAGATATCGACAGAGGAGCGAAAGGCCTTTATAACATCGGGGCAGATGCCATCGCCGCGCGGGGCGTCGATATTCTTGAAAGGAACACCAAGCCCTTGCGCTCGGCGCTCGATATGAGCGGCGACATCATCTACGATCTGGGCCCTAAAATCGGAATCGGTATAGGTTTCGGATATGTCCATACCCTGGGAATCGATACTTTTCGATACAGCGAACGCAAGGTTTATGAGAACACGATGAACAGCGCCACAGACTTGACTGTAGTCACTTTCAGACTGGGGGCCTTCTACGCTCTGCCCCTCGGCCATCGTTTCCTTCTTCGTCTAAACGCAGGGCCCGCCATTTTTATTACGAATCTTAATTACAACCGGAATGCCGGTGGCCTTGACTTTGAGGAAAGTTATAGTTTGATAGGGAAAACGACGAAGCTCGGCTTTCAGGGGGGAGCCAGGCTCGAGGTCCGAATTATTGAACGGGCTTCCCTTTTCTTCGAGGTTCAGGGCCGCTATGCGAAAATCTCTGATTTCAAGGGTTCGGAGCACTGGGTAAGAAAAGAAAATCTTCTTACGGTTCCTACGGTCGAGACGATCGATAAGGAAGGAACACTTTATTTTGTGCAGGATAATCCTTATCTCCGGTTGGCCGTTTTTCCAGAGGGATCTTCCGATGCGCAGGGAGCGCAAAAAGCCGTTTTCGATTTCACGGGCGCCGGTCTTTTAGCGGGGCTCCATATAAGGTTTTAAGAGAGGGGACAATGAATAACAAACTTATTTGGATACTTAGCGTCGCGACCTTCAGCGCGCTCCCGGTCCTGGCCCCTGCCCAAGCACCTCTTTCGCCAAAGCATAAGACCTGGATCGAGCAAGAGGTGCCCTACATTATCACGACAAAGGAAAGGGACGTATTCTATAAGCTCGAGACGGACGGCGACAGGGACCTCCTCATCGAAGAATTCTGGAGACAGCGCGATCCAACTCCGGGCACGCCGCGGAACGAATTCCGGGAGGAGCACTACCGGAGAATCGAATTCGCCAACAAAACATTCGGGCGGGGAACCACCTCCAAAGGCTGGAGAACGGACCAGGGACGCATCTATATCATGCTGGGCATGCCGCTAGACGTCCAGAGGATCACGACGTCAGACACTTATCCGATGGAGATTTGGCAATATCGAGGCAATCCTGCGCTCGGCCAAGCCCCGTTCTTCCAGCTGCTGTTTTTCCAAAAGTACGGGGGCGAGTTCAAGCTCTACAAGCCGCTTTCTGATGGGCCCAAAGCCCTCGTCCCCGATCCTTTTCGACAGCCGCAAATTTCAAATGCCCCTGGGATGCCTCCAGCCCATGGCCTTCCGTCAAATTGGGACGCCATGGATATCCAGGCCTTTAAATTATTGGAGGGTACTTTGGGCAGCAATATCGCGCAGGCGACGTATTCTTTTTTTCCTGGAGTAGCGGATCCGAATAGCCTCCGTTCCCAGATTCTTCTGGCAGAGATCGACTCGTATCCCACAAAGAAAGTGAACGACGCCTATGCCTACGATTTTCTCGAGCACAAAGCCTCCGTGGAGGTAAGCTATTCTGTCCACTTCATGGGGAACCGCTCCGCAGTCAGCGTTCTCAAGGACCCGGCAGGATTGTTTTTTCTGAGCTATGTCATCGTCCCGGACAGCCTAACTCTGGATGCTTACCAGGACAAGTATCTAGCCGATTTGAAAACGACCCTTCGCTTATCGGACGCCGCAGGAAAGACGCTCTTCCAGCAAGAGAAATTCATTCCGATCGAACTCCGCAAAGAGGAACTGAAAGCTGTTCAAAGGAATTCCTTTCAGTTTTACGACGCCGTCCCGATCATTCCAGGCAACTACACGTTCAACCTCCTGCTGGAGAACACCGTATCCAAAGAGTTCACTTCGATCGAGAAAACCATATCCATCCCCGAAGGCGATCCTCTCTGGATGAGCCCTCTCATACTGGCTAGGCGGGTTGCCAAGAACTTGACCACCGGGGGAGCCAGCAGGGCCTATCAGGTTGGGACGATCCAGATCTATCCCTGCCTGAACAGCACGTTCCAGGCCAAAGACAACTTATTTCTCTTCTTTCAGATCCACGGCCTCAATCCCGAATTGAAGGATAGCGGGATCCTGGCATTTTCTATAGTCAAAGACAGCCAAACCCTGCAATCATCGCGCAAGAACGTCCGGGACTATGGGGGCGGCCGTGATTTTCTCGAAGAATTCTCCACGGACAAACTCATTCCTGGAACCTATGCCGTGAAAACCTCTCTGCTCGATAAGCTGGGCCGGGAAGTCCTTTCCCAAAAAGCGGATTTTCTGGTCTCCGACAAAGCCATTCCCGGCACTTGGGTGGCCGCCCAGGCCAACCCGCCGGCCGATGATCCGTACTATGCCTTTGTTTTAGGAAACCAATACCTGAACAAGGGCGATATCAACACCGCCCAGGCCGAATTGTTCAAAGCCTATTCAAAAAAGCCGGATTCGCTTGAATACGCCCTGAGCTATGCTCAAGTCCTCCTGGTCAGGAAGGAGCCGGCCCAGGCCAGAGACATCCTCCTCCCGTTCGCGAAAAAAGACATCGCGAATTTCGACCTCTATCAAAGTCTCGGCAAGGCCTACCAGAAAACGGGTGAATTCAAGGACGCGGTAGCCTGGTACCAGAAAGCCCTGGCCTTTAAGGGCAACATCATTGAGATCCTGAATTCCCTGGGCGAATGCTATTTTAAAATGGGAGACAAGGAGCAGGCTCTGCGGACCTGGAAAAAATCGCTCGAGCTCAACCCCAAACAGGAGAATATCAAGAAAATGATCGAGAAGCTGAAAGAATAGGGATAAAACAAAGGGTTCGAAGGAGACGTGCTCGGCCATGGAGCTCTTGGAATCTGAGGCTTGACATCTCTGCTGTCGTGAAATACGATCTTTGAATATAAGAGGAGAGGAGCACCACGGAAAAGATCCCCGTTTGATGATCACATCCATGGAGGAAATTCCTTTCCGTCATTCTTGGAAAAGGAGAAATTCTGCATGAAACACCGTCGTCTGATTGTCGTTCTTGTCATCCTGGCCTTCGGCTGGCTGGCTCCGCTGCGGAGCCAGGAACAAAGCCTGACCAGCCAGGTGATCGAGAAAATCCTGCCCAACGGCCTGAAAGTCCTGATGGTCAAACGTCCGCAGGCCCCGCTCGTGCGCTGCATCCTGGCCTATCGGGTCGGCTCGGTCAACGAGCGGCCGGGTATCACCGGGATCTCACACTTCCACGAGCATATGATGTTCAAGGGCACGTATTCCATGGGCATCAAGCCGGGAACGCTGGAGAAGGACACGGAATATGACCGGCAGATTGACGCCCTGGTGGACCAGGTCGTGGAGGAGGAATCGAAGATCAAAGGTCGCGACGAGGCGAAGATCGTGGCTCTCAAGAAACAGATCTCAGACCTGATCACAAAGCAGAAAGCCGAAACGATCGCCAGCGAGGAGATTTGGGGCGCCTACCAGCAGGCGGGCGGCACCGGGATTAATGCCTCGACGGGCAACGAGATGACCCAGTATTACGTGACGCTGCCCAAGAACAAGCTGGAGCTATACCTGGCGCTCGAGGCTGACCGGCTGGCCAACCCGGTCTTCCGCGAGTTTTATTCAGAGCGGGACGTCATCACCGAAGAGCGCCGGATGAGCGAGAACCAACCGGGCAGTTTTTTCGACGAGCAGCTCAACGCCACGTTCTACGCGGCAAGCCCGTACGGATGGGATGTTGTCGGCTGGATGTCGGATATCAGCCGGGTGACCAAGAAGGAGATGACCGATTACCGCGAACAGTTCTACCGGCCCGACAACGCTACGCTCGTCCTCGTTGGCGACGTCGACCCCGACCAGGTGATGCCGCTCGTCACGAAGTACTTCGGGCCGCTCAAGTCGAAGGGCAAGTCGCCGCGGGTGCGGACCGAGGAGCCGTCGCCGGAGTACTACCGGAAGACCTATGGGGCGGGTTTCAAGCCGCCGTATATCGAGAAGCGCGTCTACGGGCGCGCCGCCGCGACGCCTTATGTGACGATCATGTTCCACATCCCGCCGTTATGGCACGACGACCTGGCGCCGCTCTACGTCCTCGGCCGAGTGATGAGTGCCCGGACCGGGAAGATGTATCTCGAGATGGTCCTCCGGGACGACCACGCCACCATGGTTTCGGCGATGGCCTCCAACTCGATGTATGACGGATCATTCGAGGTCTCAGCACAGGCCAAAGAGATCAAGAACGAGACGAAGATTCCGCTCGATCAGCTCGAGAAGGAGCTGTGGACCTATATCGAGGACGTCAAAAAGAATCCCATCGATCCGCAAATGCTCCAGCGCATTAAGAATTCCATCGAGGCCCAATACCTCCAGAGCCTGGCCGGCACCGGCATCGCCGGTTCTCTAGCCCGAATGGAAACGGCCTACCGCTGGCAGTTCATCGAAGAACAGTTCAAACAACGCATAGCCGTCACGGCGGATGACCTGCTGAGGGTGGCCAAGAAGTATTTGAACCGGGACAACAACGTGACCGGAGTCCTGGAACGGGAGAAGTAGGCGTGTCGCCTCAAGGAAAGGATATGACGATGTTGAAACGAATCACGGCAATTTATTTAATGACCGCGCTGGTGGTCCTGTCAATGGCGATTGGCGCGGCTGCAGCCACGCCTCAGGTTCCCCAGGGCCCCCGACCGGAGCAGTTCAAGTTCCCGCCGCTGGTCTTCAATCCACCGAAGGCGGCGGACTTCCGAATGCAGCTTTCCAACGGGCTCGTTGTCTATATCGCCGAGGACCATGAGATCCCATGGTTCAACGCATCGTTTCTGATGCGCACCGGTCCGTTCCTCGAGCCGAAAGACAAACTCGGCGTCGATCGAATGACGCCGACGGTCATGCGGTCAGGCGGAACAAAGACGATGACCGGTGAACAAATCAACGAGCGGATGGAATTCCTGGCAGGAAACGTGAGCGCAACGGGCCTTTCGATCCATATCCGGCACCTGGACGAGGGACTCAAAATCTGGAAGGACATTCTGACCAACCCGGCTTTCCCGGAAGATAAGGTCCGGCGGGAGAGGGACCAGGCGTTGGTCGGCATTCGCAACCGGAACAAGAACCTCTCCATGGTGGCGATGCGAACCTTCACCAGGCTCATCTACGGCGAGGATTCGCCGATGGCCGCCGAAGCGACCGAGGCCGGCACGTCCGGCATAACACGCGAGGACCTCGCGGCCTGGCACAAGAAGTTCTGGGGCGCCAACAATGCGATCCTGGTCGTCTCCGGCGACTTCAAGAAGGCCGAGATTATGAAGACGCTCGAGGCTACGTTCGGAAAATGGGCCAAGGCCGAGAAGGCCATCCCGCCGATCCCGAAGGTCACCCAGGCGGCCAAAGCCGGCGTTTATATGGTTCAACCCGAAGTCCCGGCCAACCAGGGGGTCATCCGGATAGGACACCTCGGCCTCAAGCTCGACGATCCAGACTACCAGGCCGTCGATCTGATGAATTATATTCTGGGCGGCGGCTCCTTTTCTTCACGTATCACCAAGGTGGTCCGGACCGACAACGGACTGGCCTACTCGACGAGTTCAAACTTCTCGGGTGGAGATCTGTATCCCGGGACCTTCTCAGCGTTCTGCCAGACCAAAAACGCGACTGTGGTTTTCGCTTCGCAGCTGATGCTGGATCTGATCGAAGGTATGAGAGCGGGCGACGTTTCTCAAGCGGATCTCGATTTCGCCCGCACGGCGCGCATCGAATCCTTCCCGGCCACGTTCGCCACAAGGACCCAGACGCTTATGGCGTTCTCTCAGTTGGAGTTCAACAATCGACCGCGCGACTACTACGATAAATTGCGGGACCGGTACGAAAAATTGACTCTTGCCGACATCGCGGGCAACATCGAGGAATGCAAGTCCGGCGCCGACAAGATGCTGCCCAACCAGGCGACGATCGAGGACATGGCGGTCAAGTTCGGGGGGCGGACGATCGAAGGGCTGGCCAAGAAATACGGCGACGGCCAGGTCCACACCGTAGCCTTGAAGTAACCCGTCGCGGGCGTGGATTCTCGGTTTACGCCTCGTCGGATCGGTGGGGCTTCGACTCGGAAAGCTCGCAAATTCGCGAAGCTTGCCGAAGCCCCAAGAGGCCAGCGGACCGATTAACAAAAGCTTGACAAGATATTTAATTCCGTATATATTCTTATTTAATAATAATAACTATATAGGAATATATTGACATGAGGATCGAACCCCCAGAATTAAAGAGACGAATGAACCGTCTCAAAGCGAGACTCAGGCGCTCCGGCGTAAAATTGACGCATCAGCGTTTGGAGATTTTCCGTGAAGTGGCCAAATCCCTCGATCATCCCGATGTAGAGACAGTTTTTTCAGGCGTTCGCCGTAGAATCCCCACAATTTCGTTGGACACGGTATATCGAACACTCTGGTTGCTCATTGACTTCGGCCTCCTGACCACCCTCGGACCGCCGAGGGGAAGAGTGAGGCTTGACGCCAACATGAGCTCTCATCACCATTTCATCTGCAGGAAATGCGGGATGACGCGTGATTTTTTGAACCATAAGTTTGACCGGCTGAAGATCCCGAACACCGTTAAAGCGTTGGGGAGTGTGGAATCAACTCAAATAGAAGTCAGAGGCATCTGTTTTCGATGCTCGAAGAAAAATAAACAAAAATATCGCGTTCAGCGAAAAAAGGAGAAAAAATGAGAAAAAAACTAACCAACAATGCCGGCGCTCCAGTAGCCGACAACCAAAACATCATGACCGCCGGACGGCGCGGGCCGGCGCTGCTTCAGGATGTCTGGTTCGTGGAGAAACTCGGCCACTTCGACCGGGAGGTCATCCCCGAACGGCGGATGCACGCCAAGGGTTCCGGCGCTTACGGGACCTTTACCGTCACCCACGATATCACCCGTTACACCAAGGCCAAAATATTCTCTAAAGTGGGAAAGAAGACCGAGCTCTTCATCCGTTTTTCCACGGTGGCCGGCGAGCGTGGCGCGGCCGACGCCGAGCGTGACATCCGCGGCTTCGCTACGAAATTTTACACAGATGAAGGAAACTGGGATCTGGTCGGCAACAACACGCCCGTCTTTTTCATGCGCGATCCACTCAAGTTCCCCGACCTCAACCACGCCGTCAAGCGGGACCCCCGCACCAATCTGCGCAGCGCCCGCAACAACTGGGACTTCTGGACCTCGCTGCCGGAGGCGCTCCACCAGGTCACTATCGTCATGAGCGACAGGGGTATCCCCTATTCTTACCGCCATATGCACGGTTTCGGCAGCCACACTTTCAGTTTTATCAACGCCAAAAAAGAGCGGTACTGGGTCAAGTTCCACTTCAAAACCCAGCAGGGGATCAAAAATCTCAGCGACGAAGAGGCGGCGGCGATCGTCGGCAAGGACCGGGAAAGCAATCAGCGCGACCTATATGAGAGCATCGAGAAGAAAGACTTCCCGCGCTGGACCATGTTCATTCAGGTCATGCCGGAAAAAGATGCGGCGAAATGTCTTTACAACCCCTTCGACCTGACCAAGGTCTGGTTCCACAAGGATTATCCCTTGATAGAGGTGGGCGTCCTCGAGCTGAACCGCAATCCTGAAAACTACTTTGCCGAGGTTGAGCAGGCGGCTTTCAATCCGGCCAACATTGTGCCCGGCATCGGGTTT
>JAPKZH010000419.1 GCA_026393905.1 Candidatus Aminicenantota bacterium | reverse complement strand
AATTCTCATCCGGGGAAGCCGGGCCGTCATTGATTTAAGCGCTTCTTCACCCCAGGTCAAAGGAAGCGTCAATGCCAATTCCGCGGTGACCTTGTCGGCCGTCCTTTATGTCTTCCGCTCCTTGATCGAAGAGGATATTCCTTTTAACACGGGATTGATGCGTCCACTGAGGATCATTGCGCCCCCCGGCCTGGTCGTCAGCGCCCAATATCCCGCCGCGACGGCGGCCGGAAATGTCGAGACCTCTCAGCGGATCGTGGACGTCCTCCTCGGCGCCCTGGCCAAGGCCTTGCCGGGAAAAATTCCCGCGGCCAGCTCCGGAACCATGAACAACGTGGCGTTTGGCGGCTATGACCCGGGCAAAAGGAAGCCCTTCGCTTATTATGAGACCATCGGCGGCGGCATGGGCGCCAGCCGGGAGAATCCCGGCGTGAGCGGAGTCCACACCCACATGACGAACTCGCGGAACACTCCTCTTGAGGCCTTGGAGAAGTATCTGCCGATCCGGATTCGAAGATACAGCCTCCGGAACGGATCGGGCGGCCGCGGCGCAAACCGGGGGGGTGACGGGATCGTCCGTGAATATGAATTCGCCATTCCGACGCAGGTTACCATCATGTCTGAGCGAAGGAAATTTGCTCCTTACGGCCTGCAGGGAGGGCGGCCGGGCAGACCGGGGAAGAATGTCCTATTGTCGGACGGCAAGAGAATTACTCTGAAATCGAAAGTCAACCTCCATGTAAAAGCCGGAGACGTGCTGCGGATCGAAACGCCCGGCGGAGGCGGCTACGGCACTCAAATTGGAAGGGGAACTCGCGTCGCCATTCCCCGTGGCAAGCCACGGGGCAATTCAATCAATCGTAATAACCGAGAGGAGGAAAAATGAAAAGAGCCGCGCTGTCGGCCGTTCTTCTCCTGATCATCGCTTTGGGATCGTCTCAGGCAGCCATTCATATCCACATCTTTGGAGGCTACGCTCTTCCTACGGAAAAGGACTATGCCCAGGCCTTCGCTTATGGAGCCGGACTGTCCTTTGACCTTCATAAATACTTTGCCGTCGAGCTGAGCGGAATTCGGTATGAGTCCTCCGTGGCCGGCTCCGCAGACGGCTTGAGCAAGGGGACGCTCGCGGTTCTGCCTTTGGAGATCAGCCTCAAGGGGCAGCTACCGCTTTCCGGAGGAAGATTCACGCCCTATTTCACGATTGGCGCAGGATATTCCATCTATCAATTCACCATCGACCCACAAATCGCAGCCGATTGGGAAAAGGTCGGATTCGGGATCACGGAAAAATTGGACAATGCCATCGGCTTTCATTTTGGCGCCGGCCTGGAAATCGCTTTGAACCGGAGTCTGGCCCTGGTGTTTGATGCCAAGTATCGTTTCGCCGAAAGCAACGCGGCCTGGACCATGACCGACCAGACCGGAGAAGTGGAGATCTCGGGCGACCTCGAAAAGCTCGACCAGGGATCGATCGTGCTCGGAATCGGGCTGAAGTTTTCGCTCAGATGAATCAAAGAGGAGACCATGAAGAGAACCAAGAAACACAATCCCAGTGGATGGATCGTTTTCTTTTGCCTTCTGCTCGTCGCCCTCTTGATGCCGACCCGGGCCATCGTCGAGCGGCCGCCGCTTAGGTTTTCAGGCTTAAGCCCGGCCGAAAACGCGCCCGGCCAAGGCCATCCGAAATTGCAGTCGGTGCTGGCCCGGCTCGAGGAGATTTACATGTCATCAGGCCCGGAAAGGGCCAGGGAATTCGCCGGCCTGAGAAAAATGGACATGGTTGAGGACAGCGTCCGCGTTGTCACGGTTTCGAATACGATGCCCAATCAGGTCCAAACCAGAATGGTCGTCTCGGCGATGAAACAGAAGATCGAAGCCCTGGGCGGGAAAATCGAACTGACCTACCGCCAGCTCATCCAGAATTACGTTCCCATCAAGGCCCTCAAGACACTCGCCGGTGATCCCTTGGTCAAATATGTCCGCCTTCCTTTGAAAGCGGTCCCTTTGGAAGTCGTCAGCGAAGGAGTCTCCAAAACCGGGGCCGGCCAATGGAAAGACATAGTTCCTTACCGGGCCCAGGCCGAGGCGAAAATCTGCATTCTCGATGTCGGCTTTAAGGGCTACACGAGCCTGTTGGGCAGCGAGCTGCCGGCGACCGTCGAAACGCGTTCTTTTCGGGCCGATCAAGATATCTTCGCCGATGAGGTTCACGGCGCGGCCAACGCCGAAATCGTCCACGACATGGCGCCCAACGCCAAGCTCTGGCTGGTCAACTTCGAAACGGACGTCGAGCATCATAACGCCGTGGACTGGATCATCAGCCAGAAGATCCAGGTGATCTCTTACTCGCTGGGCTGGTTTAACTCCGGCGCGGGAGACGGGACTGGTCCGATCTGCGAAGACGTCGAAGCAGCGGCCAGTCATGACATCATCTGGGCCACTTCGGCGGGCAATGCGGCCGAGGACCACTGGGAAGGGGATTTCAACGATCCCGACGGAGATGGCTGGCACAACTTTTCAGGGACCGACCGATATCTGGAATTTCACGCGCCGGCCTATACGCCGATCGCCGTTTACTTGAACTGGAACGACTGGGGCACTTGGAATGGCTCCGAATATAGCGGGTCGAACCAGGACTTTGACCTCTATCTCTATTTCAAGTCCGGCACGAGCTGGGTTCTTGTCGATAAATCCTCGAATGTGCAGAGTGGCACTCAATGGCCGGTCGAGGGAATCGACGGATATTATTCAACAATGCCGGGAACGTGGGCTGTGTCCATCCGGAAAACCAGCGCTACGAGACCGGTCAAGCTGGAGCTATTCACTTACAACAATGACGAAGCCATTGAATATTTTGTTTCTTCCGGGAGCATCACGGTACCGGCCGATGCCGCCTCCGCCCTGACCGTGGGCGCGACGAGCTGGGTGGATGATTCGCTTCATTATTACAGCGCCTGGGGGCCGACTCACGACGGCCGGATCAAGCCCGACCTGACAGCCCCCTCCGGAATATCGACCTCGACCTACGGCCCCCTCGGGTTCTGGGGAACCTCCGCCTCCGCGCCCCATGTCGCCGGCGCTTGCGGCTTGATCAAGGGAAATTCGCCCTACTCGATGTCCCAGGTCCGGAAGATCCTCGAGAAAAGGGCGATCGACCTCGGCGAACCGGGCAAAGACAACAAGTTCGGCTTCGGCCGGTTGAACCTTAAGTAAAAATAGCGCACAATCCGTTTTAATCTTATTACGGGGAGGATAAACGATGCTCAGCCATCCCACAATTCTCATCCATAGGAAAAAAAGGCTTTGGAAAATGGGCCTCCTGCTCCTCGGCTTCATCCTTTGTCACGGCGTTTTTAGCTTTTCCGGAGCGCCTTTTCGGCAGGCGGCTCCACCGACAAAAATGACCATCCGGGGAGTCTGGGCCCATCCCGGCTTTTTCGGCACAGAGAAGGACTCCGCCGCGGCCAAAATCAGGGCCACTCTGGACGGATATGTTCAAGCCGGGATCAACACCGTCATCATCCTGGTCAAGTCCACATCCGGGCACGTCTACTTCCAAAGCCAGATCGGAGTTCAGGACCCCGCTTACAATTGGGACTTTTTCGGAGTCTTTTTCGAAGAGGCGAAGAAAAGAAATATCTCCGTCCATCCTTGGTTCTGCGTCTTCCCGGAATCGGCCGTTTTGGGCCGGGTCCGCGAGCACCCGGAATGGCTGATCATGAACGACAAGGGCGAAATGACGGCCGCGGTCAACGCCGCCCTTCCCCAGGTCCGCGAATATGAGCTCAGCCTTATGCTCGAGCTCTTGAAAAAGTATCCCGTGGACTGGGTCCATCTGGATTATATCCGCTTCCCCTGTTCCCCCCAGGAACCCTATTTCAGCTTTGACGCCCAAACGCGGTCGTTGTTCGAAAAAGCCTGGGGTCAGGACCCTCTGGCCCTCAAATCCAAAGACTCGGGCAATCTTTTCTGGAACGAATGGATCGAGTGGAACGGAGAGCAAGTGACGCAATTCGTCCGCGATTTACGGGAAGCCTTCAAGGCCGCCGGCCGTCCGGTGAAAATTTCGGCCGCCGTCTTTCCCGCCGCCGATAAGGCCAAAGTCCTGATCGGCCAGGACTGGGAGGGATGGGTCAAACAAGGCTTGATCGACATGCTCTGCCCCATGCTCTACACGAATCACCACAGCCTTTTTGAAAAATATGCCCGCCGGGCCG
>JAPKZH010000514.1 GCA_026393905.1 Candidatus Aminicenantota bacterium | reverse complement strand
CTCACCGTCCTTGACTGGGGCATCGTCGTCATCGTCTTCGCCTTCATCATCTCGATCGTCATCGCCTCCAAGAAGCTCATGCGGAGCGTCTCCGACTTCCTGGCCGCCGGCCGCACCGGCGGGCGCTACCTCATCAGCCTCTCCCAGGGCACGGCAGCCCTGGGCGCCATCACCATCGTCGGCATGCTGGAGATGAACTACATCGCCGGGTTCTGCCTGCGCTGGTGGGAGATGATCATGGCCGTTGTCCTGGTCGCCATCAGCGTCTCCGGCTGGGTTCTCTACCGTTTCCGTCAAACGCGCGCCCTGACCATGGCCCAGTTTTTCGAGATCCGCTACAGCCGCAATTTCCGGATCTTTGCCGGGCTTCTGGCGTTCTTTTCGGGCATCATCAATTTCGGCATTTTTCCCGCCGTCAGCGCCCGCTTTTTCATCTATTTCTGCGGCCTGCCCCAGACCATCGATATCTTCGGCGTTTCCGTCTCGACTTTTGCTCTGATCATGATCGTCATCCTTTGGATTCCTCTCTATTTTGTTTTTTCCGGCGGGCAGATCGCCGTGATGATCACAGATTTCCTCCAAGGGATCTTCGTCAATGCCGTCTTCATCGTGATCATCATCGTCCTGATGCTCAAGGTCAACTGGGCTCATGTGTTTCAGGCCGTTTCCCAGGCGCCGGCCGACGCTTCTCTCATCAATCCATTCAAAACCGGGAGCACCAAGGACTACAATTTCTGGTATTTCTTCATCGGCATGATCGGAGTCATCTACGGGAAGCTTTCCTGGCAGGGAACGCAGGCCTATAACGCCTCGGCGAAAAGCGCCCACGAGGCGAAGATGGGCGATGTCCTGGCGAATTGGCGCGGCATCCCCCAATGGGGGCTGTTTCTGGTTTTTGTCCCGATCATCGCCTACACCTTTTTGCATCATCAAGTCTTCGCGGGCCAGGCGGCCGCCATCCAGCCGATATTAAACGGATTGGGCTCGGATGCGCTGAGAAGCCAATTGACGGTGCCGCTGGTGCTGACCAAGCTTCTGCCCGTGGGGCTGATGGGCGCCTTTGCCGCCGTGATGCTGGCCGCTTCGATCGCCTGCCACGAGACTTATTTGCATTCGTGGGGAAGCATTTTAATCCAGGACGTGGTCATGCCGATCCGGAAAAAGCCCTTTGCGCCGGAGCAGCACATTAAATATTTGAAGCTGGCCATATTGGGAGTGGCCGTATTCATCTATTTCTTCAGCCTGCTCTTCCAGCAAAGCGAGTACATTTTTCTCTTTTTCGCGATCACCGGAGCGATTTTTGCCGGCGGCAGCGGCGCCGTCATCATCGGAGGCCTCTATTGGAAGCGCGGGACGGCGGCTGCGGCCTGGGCGGCCATGATCACAGGCTCGGTCATTGCCGTCGGCGGCATCGTCATTCATCAGATCCAGCCCCGGTTCTTCATCAATGGACAGATGTTCTGGGGGCTGGCCATGGCGGCGTCATCGATCGTCTATATTCTCGTCTCTCTGCTCGGCAAGCGACAAGCGTTCGACATGGACCGCATGCTTCACCGAGGCCGATACGACATCAAGAAAGAAACTCAGGTCGTCGAGGAGCAACCGCTCAAGGGCTGGAAAGTGCTCGGCATGGGGAAGGAATTCACCCGGGGCGATAAATTCATCTACGTGATGACGTACGCTTGGACCTTTGCCTGGGTCATGGTATTCCTCATCGGCACGATCATCAACTTAACCCGGGATGTGGGCAATGGGTCCTGGATGAGCTTCTGGAAGATCTATGTCTGGGCTTATTTGATAGCATCGGTGATCGTGGTCATCTGGTTCTCGACGGGCGGGATCATAAACCTCAAGGACATGATCCGGCAACTGAAGACGATGAAGCGCGATCATCGGGATTCCGGGTTTGTGGTCGACGGCAAAAACTTGGATGAGGTCGATCAAATATAATGAACTACGGGCATTTTTCGGAGGACGGCAAAGAGTACATCATCACTAACGTAGCCACGCCCAGTCCCTGGATTAACTACATCTACAACGGGCGGTACTTCGCCACGATCTCCAACAACGGCGGAGGCATCAGCTATTACAAGACTCCTCTCCACGGCCGCATCACGCGCTACAGGATCAATGATGTTCCGCACGACAGGCCGG
>JAPKZH010000484.1 GCA_026393905.1 Candidatus Aminicenantota bacterium | reverse complement strand
TTTCATGGCCAGGTCGTCGGTCATCGGGAAATAGTCTACCATTTTCGTTTCCGCGATTCAAACCGGAACGCCTGTATTGTCCTAGGGATGATATCTCGGACTCGATTCGGTCCGGCTCCGCGAGCGCTGGAACAAAAAGCGGAAGCCGCTTTTGTGAACGGGATTATCGATATTCTTGGGCGATTTTCTGCATAAAATCGACCACCCGCTTTTCGAGATCGTTGGTCTGCTGGAACGTCAGCTTGCCTGAGAATTCTTTGTATTCGGCGAAGGTCACCCCTTTTTTTTCGTAGAGGGCTTCGATCTCCTTCTGGGCTTGGTCCGGATCGTCCTTGTATTTTTCGTAGATGAGCGCAGAACGGGCTTTGATTTCCACGTAGACATCGTCATTCATCTTGGGCGCGGGCGGCTTAGCCGCTGTTTCCGCGGCCTCTTCGGCCGGCTGTTCCGTTTCCTCGGCAGCTTCTTCGCCGGTGCCGGGTTGCTTTGAGCATCCCGTCAGCCCGAGCAAGACCAACGGGACGGCCAAGATCAGGATAGGAATCCAATATTTTTTCATGGTCAATCCTCAATAAGTCTGATATTCAATCAATAATCGCCTCGGCATTTTTTGTCAAGCCGCAGTTTACTTGTTAGGCTCTTTTGAGTATAAGAGAAAAGATGATTCTTTTATCGGGAGGGCTTCATGAACAATAAAATAAAAAATCCAAGCCGCAGGGAATTTCTCAAGGCGGGAGCCATGGCCGGGATCGGAACGGCTTTGGCCGGGCTGAACCTTTCCTCTCCCGCGGAGGCGGGGGGCAGCGGCGAAGCGCGGTCCCAATTCAAGGTCGCGCCGATTGACCCGGTCCGCGTGGGATTTGTCGGCGTGGGCGGAATGGGATCGGCCCACGTCCAGAATTTTTTGAACGTCGACGGCGTCCAGATCAAGGCCATCTGCGATATCGTCGAAGCGAAGGTCGAACGCGCCCAGAAATGGGTCGTGGACGCCGGCCAGCCGAAACCCAACGGCTATTCGCGCGGGCCGCGGGATTTCGAGAGACTGTGCGCCGAGGAGGACTTGGACCTCGTCTTCACCGCTACACCCTGGGAGTGGCATGTGCCCGTCTGTGTCGCCGCCATGAAGAACGGCAAGCACGCCGCCACCGAGGTCCCGGCCGCGATCACCCTCGATGAATGTTGGGAGCTGGTCGAGACGGCCGAAAAAAAGAACAAACACTGTATCATGCAAGAGAACTGCTGCTATGACCGGATCGAGCTCATGACCCTGAACCTGATCCGCCAGGGAGTGCTGGGGGAGGTCCTCCATGCCGAAGCCGGGTATTTGCATGACCTTCGAGATGTCAAGTTCAGCAGTCAAGGAGAAGGGCTTTGGCGGAGGGCGCACGCCATTAAGCGTAACGGCAATCTTTACCCGACCCACGGGCTGGGTCCGGTGGCCCAGTGCATGAACATCAACCGCGGCGACCAGTTCGATTACCTTGTCTCCCTGAGCAGCCCATCGAGGGGTTTGCATGAGTATGCCGTCGAAAAGTTCGGGCAGGATTCTCCCCAGGCGAAGGAGCGGTATGCCCTCGGCGATGTGAACACAAGCCTCATCCAGACGAAAAACGGCCGGACCATCATTCTCATCCATGATACGAACCTGCCGCGGCCTTATACCCGGATCAATCTTGTCCAGGGCACAAAAGGGATCGCCCACAAGTGGCCGGACAGGATTTATATCGAGGGCCGGGCCGCAAAGCCCCACCAGTGGGATGACTTCGAGAAATTCGCCGCCGAGTTCGAGCATCCGCTATGGCAAGCCCTGGCCCAGAAGGGCGAGGGGAGAGGGCACGGCGGGATGGATTTTATCGAAGATTATCGACTGGTTTGGAGCCTGCGCAAGGGTGAGCCGACGGACCAGGATGTCTACGATGCAGCTGCCTGGAGCGTAATCGTCGAGTTGAGCTGCACCTCGGTGGCTAAAAGGGGCAAGCCGGTCAGTTTTCCCGATTTTACGCGTGGAAAATGGAGAACCAACCCGCCACTGGGGATCATCACGGCCTAGAGAATCAGCATGCAGTCGCCGTAGGAGAAGAAGCGGTATCGTTCCCGGACGGCTTCTTTGTAAGCGTGGAGGATCAGGTCTTGCCCGGCAAAGGCGGAAACCAGCATGAGCAGCGTCGATTGGGGCAGGTGGAAGTTTGTCAGGAGTTTATCGACAACCTGAAACTCAAAGCCCGGATATATAAAGAGAGAAGTGCTGTTCGTTCCGGGCCGGATTCCGCCGATATTTCTCGATATTCTCACCTTGCCGCCGGGCTTTAGGGCCGGAGAGGATGAGCGGTCTTTTTGCCTCTCCGAATCGCGATCAGAACCCAACAAATAAGCGCTTTCCAGAGTCCTTACGACAGTCGTTCCCACCGCTACGACGGGCCGCGATTCCATTTTGGCTTGATTGACGGCCTTTGCCGCACGCTTGCTAATGCGATATGTCTCCTCGAGCATTTTATGCTCTTCGATGCGCTCGACTCGCATAGGCTGAAATGTGGCCAGGCCTACCTGAAGCGCAATTTGCTCAATCTCGACACCCTTATTTCGGATCAATCCTAAGATTTGAGGAGTAAAATGCAGCCCGGCCGTCGGAGCGGCGATGGCGCCCTCTTTCTCTGCGAAGACAGTCTGGTATCGCTCTAGGTCTTCCGGCCTTAAGTCCATGTTCGCTTTTTTCCGTTTGATATAAGGGGGGAGCGGAGCAAACCCGACTTCCCGCAGGCGGTCCAGGACATCCGGCGGGCTGAATTTAAGGATCCGTCTTCCTTCTTCGCAAGATTCGACGACTTTTCCTTCAAAACCCGGGGCGAACGTGATCCGGTCCCCGGCCTTGATTTTTTTAGCCGGCCGGCAGAGCACTTCCCAGACGCCTTTTTCTCTCTCCCTGAGAAAAAGGAATTCGACCTCTTTTCCGTCCTTCATCCCCCATACCTTGGCCGGGATAACCTTGGTGTTGTTGAGGATAAGCACGTCCCCTTTCTGGAGGTAACCGGGAAATTCACTGAACCGGGAGTTGATGATTCGCCCTTCTTTGCGAAGGACGACCATCATCCGCGAGGCATCCCGCGCGGGAAGCGGATGCTGGGCGATGAGCTCAGCCGGAAGGTCGTAGTCAAATTCTGAAACGTGCATGTTTTATTACGATCATGAGGAGATTGCCGCGCTTCACTCGCCTCATGGTTTCGGCCCGTTCGCCCGCAGTGACAGATGGAAATCGTTAGCCGCGCCGCCAGGGTGGCTGGCAGTGACTTAAGAGAAGCATCATCGCCAGCGAAACGTGGCGATCTTCTCTGCTAGTCTTTGAACAGCTTCTTTTGATGAGGAGGATGGCCGGGCTGCGGATGGGCGAAGCCCAAATGTTCGTAGGCTCTGGCCGTCAATTTTCGTCCGCGGATCGTCCTCTCCAGAAAGCCGATGCGCATCAGGAACGGCTCATAAATGGACTCGATGGTGTCCTTCTCCTCGTCGATGGCCGCGGCGATGGTATTGATTCCGACCGGCCCGCCGCCGTAGTTTTCGATGATCGTCATGAGGATCTTGCGATCGACGTCGTCCAGACCCAAGGAGTCGACTTCCATCATGTTCAGAGCGTCCTGGGCTTCTTTGGCCGTGATAATGCCTTTCCCTTTCACATCGACAAAATCCCGGACCCGTCTCAATAGCCTGTTGGCGACGCGCGGCGTCCCTCGGGACCGGAGGGCGATCTGCTCGGCGCCCGGTTCGTCGATCTTGACTTTGAGGATGGAGGCAGACCTCAGGATCACTTTTTTCAAGTCCTCGTCCTTGTAGTAATCCAGGCGGTGGATGATGCCGAACCGTCCCCGGAGCGGCGCCGTGATCCGCCCGGCCCGCGTCGTCGCGCCGATCAGGGTGAATTTTCGCAGTTTCAGCTTGTGGCTCCGGGCGCTTGGTCCCTGCCCGATGACAATGTCCAAGCTGAAGTCTTCCATGGCCGAGTAGAGAATCTCCTCCACCGAAGGATGGAGCCGGTGGATCTCGTCGATGAAGAGGATTTCTTTCGATTGAAGGTTGGAAAGAATGGCCGAGAGATCGCCCGTCCTCTCGATGACCGGTCCCGCGGTCGGCTTGATCCCGACGCCCATCTCCTTGGCGATCAGGTAGGCGAGACTGGTCTTGCCCAGGCCGGGAGGCCCGTAGAGGAGGACATGGTCGAGGTGCTCGTCCCGTTTTTTGGCCGCTTGGATAAAGACCTTGAGGTTGGCTTTGATCTTTTCCTGGCCGACGAACTCGTCGAAGTTTCTCGGCCGCAGGCTGTCTTCAAAGAGAAGGTCTTCTTTTGTTCTAACAGGCGTCAGGACGGCAGGCATCGCGCGCTCCATTTCATCTTCTCTATTTAGGCATGATTGTAATAGACTTGACCGTCAAAGTCTATAATCTTGCTTTGTTCCCTTTTAATAAAAGGATTTGGAGTTGTCCTAAACCTTCGCCATTCTCTTTAAGCATTCCCGGAGCAGCTTCTCAAATTCGGCCCCGGCCCCCAGCGCCCGGATCGTCTCGTCCACGATCCGCTCGACTTCTTTTCTCCGAAAGCCGAGGTTCAGCAGGGAGGAGATCAGGTCTTCCTTTTCCTTCGATCCCCGGACCGCCAGGAGCTTTTCTTTCTTCTCGATTTTATCCTGGAGCTCCATGGTGATGCGCAGGGCGGTTTTTTTCCCGATGCCGGGGACGAGGGCGATCCTGGCCACATCGCTCCTCTTGACGGCATCGACGAAATCCGGAGCCTCGATCCCGCTGAGCACGTTCATGGCCAGCTTGGGCCCGATCCCGGAAATGGCGATGAGCTTCAGGAAAAGCTCGCGCTCGTCTTTGGTCATGAATCCGTAGAGAGAGAGCGCATTGTCCGTGAGATGGGTATGAATGAACAGCTCGACCGGGTCGCCGATTTCTCCCAGCTTGAAATACGTCGAAAGCGGGATGGCCGCGCAGTAGCCGACGCCGCCGATGTCCACGACGACCTGGCTGGGCGTCTTCTGAATGATGGTCCCTTTGAGATAGGCGATCATTTCGTGAGCATTTTAAAACAAAAAAGGCAGGAAATCAAAAATATGCCTCAGGCCGCCAGCATTTCCGTTTGTTTGATTTCAAAGTGGGAAGGGCATCGCCCCAGAGCCCCCATGGCGGAGGGGGGTCCTGGAATTGGGGACACACACTGTGTGTGTCCCCAATTCCAGGGGGAACCGACGGGACTGGTTCCCCAGGGGGCGGGGGGCGATGCCCTTCCCTCTTTGAAATCATATATTTAGAGATGCTTCTCTTCAGATCTTCGATTCTTCGATATTCTTCTGATAGAGCCGCGTGTTCAAATGGCAGAAGCCGCAGGCTAGCGCGTCCGAGGCATCCTCCTCCAAGTCCGTCTCATCCAAATGCAACAGCGCCTTGACCATGACCTTGACCTGGTTCTTATCGGCCTGGCCGTATCCGGTCACGGCCTTCTTGATCTCCAGCGGCGAATACTCGAAAAGGGCGGCTCCCCGGCCGGCGATGGCTACCAAAACCGCCCCACGCACCTGGCCCAGGGTGATTGCCGTCTTGATGTTCTGGGCATAGAACGGATTTTCGATGGCGACCTCTTCAGGATTGTGGCGATCGATCAACCCCTCGACAGCCAGCTTGATCGTGTTGAGCTTTTCCTGGAACAGCTGGCGCCGCTGCGGCTTGATCGTGCCGTATTCGAGAACCTTGTAGATATCGTTGGAAAATTCGATGATGCCGAACCCCGTGGATTGGCTGCTGGGATCAAGCCCAAGTACCCGCATCGATACCGGCTTTAGTCGGCCCCGTACTTGGCAATTTCTTCTTCGTCGATGTCGAAGTTGGCCGAAACGCTTTGGACGTCGTCGTGGTCTTCGAGCTCCTCGACGAGCTTCAAGGTCTGTTGGGCCTGCTTGCCCTCGAGGTGGACGTAGTCCTGCGGAATGTAGCCAACGTTGGAGGCGGCGATCTCGATTTTGGCCGCATTCACGGCTTCGAGGACGGTCTCATATTTTTCCGGGGGCATGGTGATTTCCCAGTTGCTCCCGTCTTCCCGAATGTCCTCGGCGCCGGCGTTGAGGGCGATATCCATGAGCTGTTCCTCCGTGGCCTTGGCCTGTTCGATATCGATGTAGCCCTGCCGTTTGAAGCGGTAGGAGACGCACCCGGATTCGCCGATGCGGCCGGCGTTCTTGGAGAAGATGTGCCGAATCTCGGAGACCGTCCGATTCTTATTGTCGGAAAGGGCTGTGACGAAAAGGGCGACGCCGCCCGGCCCATAGCCTTCGTAGATGATTTCTTCGTAGGTCGAGCCTTCGAGCTGGCCCGTGCCCTTCATGATGGCCCGTTTGATATTATCGGCCGGCATGTTGACCGCCTTGGCGTCCTGGACGGCCTTCCTCAGGCGAGGATTGATATCGGCGTCGCCACCGCCGGCGCGCGCGGCCACGGCGATCTCGCGGATGATCTTGGTGAAGATCTTGCCGCGCTTGGAGTCCGCCGCGGCCTTTTTATGCTTAATAGAATGCCATTTAGAATGACCGGACATGGTGTTCTCCTTAGGAAAAGAATCGCAAAGATTTTAGCACAAAAACAAAATCCAGGCAATCTTGAGGCGGAATCGCTGAGCTTTCGATCTTTGCCTTCTCCGCGAAGAGTGATAAAATCAGGCATCGAGATCATCGGACTCAAATAGAACCATGGTGAAAAGAGCAAAATCGCAGAAAAAAGTCGTTGTCGCCATGAGCGGAGGAGTGGACTCGTCGGTAGCCGCGGCCCTGCTCCAAGAGCAGGGCCATGAAGTCATCGGTATCACCATGAATCTTTTTTCGCTGCCCAAAGAAATCTGCCGGTCCGAAAACCTCAAGAGTTGTTGCGGTTGGCAGGCCCAGGAGGATGCGAACCGTGTGGCCATCGCGCTCGGAATTTCTCATTATGTGATCGATTTCAGGCACGAGTTCGAACGGACCGTGGTCGAGGATTTCAGCCGGGAGTACGGCCGCGGCCGGACACCCAATCCCTGCATCCGATGCAATCAGTTCATTAAGTTCGATTTGCTCCTCGAGCGTGCCCGAAACCTGGAAGCGGATCATGTGGCCACCGGGCATTATGCCCAAATTGAATTCGACCCGGCGGCCGGCCGGTATCTTTTGAAAAAAGGAAAAGACAGGGATAAAGACCAATCCTATTTTCTTTATACGCTGACCCAGGCCCAACTTGCTAAAACTCTTTTTCCCTTGGCTGGGCTGACCAAGAAGGATGTCCGGAATATCGCCGCCAGGCTCGCCCTTCCCGTGGCCCAAAAAGAGGAAAGCCAGGAGATTTGCTTTGTTCCGGACAGGAATTATGCGAAGTTTCTGAGAGAAAGGATTCCCCAGGCCTTCCGTCCCGGGCCGATCGTGGACCTCCAAAACCGTATCATCGGGGAGCACGAAGGGATCATCCATTTCACGGTCGGCCAGCGCAAGGGAATGAGAATCGCCGCTCCGCATCCTTTGTATGTCCTCTCGATCGACGCCGAGAAGAATACGATTGTTGTCGGAAAAAACGAAGAGCTTTATCGGAGCCGTCTCGAAGCGTCCGATGTCAATTTGATCGCCCTCGAAAAGCTGGCCGAGTCGAAGCCTGTCCTAGCCAAGATTCGGTATAAACACGCCGAGGCAAAAGCGATGATTTCTCCGTTAGAGGGGGGCCGCATCCGGGTCGAGTTCGAAAAGCCGCAGAGGGCGATCACGCCGGGCCAAGCCGTTGTGTTTTATGACGGAGATGCCGTCGTCGGCGGCGGAATCATCGATTAGAAAACGAGTGTAATCATGGCTATGCTGCAGGCAGCGACGACCAGAGCTCCCAGCAGCCCGACCATCAGCGGCTTGAGTCCCACAGACCTAAAAGACTTGAAAACGGTATTCAAGCCGATGCCCGCCATGGCGATGATGATCAAGAACCTCCCCAGCCAGGTTAGGCCGTCGACGCCGGCCTTGCTGAAATAGCCGGCTGTATTGAGCCCGGCCATGATAAAGTAGCCGAACAGAAACCAGGGAAAAGCCTTGGCCCAGTTTACCTGTTTTTTTTCCTTTTTTGCCGTCTCAAGATGCGTTCGTGTGAACCAGGCGGCGATTAAAAATGCCAGGGGCGCCATAAAGCAGTTGCGGACGAGTTTCACGGCCGTGGCCGTTTTTCCGGCCAGGTCCGAGAATATGAAGCCCGCCCCGACAACCTGGGGCGTGGCGTGGATGGCCGTGCCCGCGAACACACCGAAAGCGATATCCCCCACGCCCATGGCCTGGGCGATCTTTGGATAAAGAAGAATGGCCACCAAGCCCCAAAGGGTGATCGTGCCGATGGCATAGCTGGTTTCTTCTTCCTTAGCTTTGATCAGCGGCGCCGTGATGGCGATGGCCGAGCCTCCGCAGATCGTCGTCCCGACCGAAAGCAGGGTGGAGAGGGTGGGCGGAAGCTTAAAGAGCCTTCCGAGAGCATAAATCACGAAATAGCTGACCACCATTGTGACCAGGATGATGGAGAGCATTTGTCCGCCCTGCGAGCGCAGGTCCTTGAAGTTCAGCGTCGCTCCGATGAGGACGACGCCCCAGATCAAGAACTTTTCAAACGATTTGATCCCGGCATAGAAGAATTTAGGAACGAGCCCGAGATTCCTGGCCAGGATGCCCAGGATGACGGCTATGGCGGTCGCCTCCAGGGGATGCTTTCCTCCGGCAACGATCAAGTTTGAAAGCAGCAGGGACATGACGCCGACGGCCGCCATCAGGATCCAGCCGGGGATATACTCTTTCTTCATCGTTCTTATACCTTTAGAGGGAGAAAAAGGAAGGCGTATTATAGTGAGCGAGTCGAGCGGACGTCAAGGCAGAAAATTAATATCAACGTAATAATCAAAATGACATCACCGTTTGGGCGGCCTAAGCGCCGCCCATACATCGTCACTTTATTTATTGCGTTTGTATTAGGTTGGGGCGATTTGTTCCCTATTTCCGGCGCTCTCGGACGTCTTTATCGACGGTGATAGTCTTCGAGGCTTCCGCGGGATAGCCCTGATCGTTGATGACCGTCAAACTCACGGTATAAGTCCCTTTTTTGGGAAACGAATGGATGATCGTCTTACCGCTGCCTGAGGTCCCGTCACCAAAAAGCCATTTGTAGGACACGATTGTTCCATAAGGATCATAAGACGCTGAGGCATC
>JAPKZH010000061.1 GCA_026393905.1 Candidatus Aminicenantota bacterium | reverse complement strand
TGGAATCGTGGATTCGTAGCCGATGGTGAAGTTTTGGCTGTGAAGAGGGATGTCCCGGCTCCGGCAGTATTCGTAATATTTCTTCAGCGCCGCTTTGATCAGGCGGACGCCGCCGTAATATCCGTACAGGCCGACGGACTCAGCCAGTTCCTGCAGACTCCCGTACGTTTCCCTGTCCTCGGCTTGAGACTCGATCCTGAGTTCCGCTGATTCTTCAAGCCTGCAGCGGGCGATAAAATTTTTTACGGAAATGGCGATGATCTTCCCGAAATAGCCGTCCGATGGATTTCCCAGGATGCCCGCCCGCGCGTAAGCAATGCCTTCAATCACGCTTTTGCCCCATCGATCGCGGCCAGTGCGCCGCGGATATAGCCGATGGATTCGGCGGCGCCGGGAAGCGGATCCTTTTCGTCCTTCTCATATTCCAGGCTGACGGTCCCAGCATAGCCCAGCTTTATCAGCGTCCGTAAAAACTTGGGGATATCGATCACGCCCCGTCCGACCTCTATAGCCACCCCTTCGGCGGACGAGGCCGTGACGTCCTTGATATGGACGTCGAGCAAGCGGTCGAAAAACTGCTCGGCAGCCGCCGCCGGATCCACCGCGCTGCGCTGGCTATGGCCTATATCCAGGCACAGGCCGATTCGCGGGTCGAGTTCCTTGATCTTTTCGATAATGCTCTCGGGCGTCGGGTAGAGCTTGTCCGTCGGGCCGTGGTTATGGATTGCCATCCGGATATCGTATTCCTGCACTTTTTTTTGGACCAAGCCCAGCAGCTCATGGTTCGGAACGCCGACGATGATCTGCATGCCGGCGGCTTTCGCATAATCGAAAGCCTGCTGCACCTCCTGCTCATTCTTCATATAGATCACGCCGCCCGCGTATGGATCGAGACCGGCCGTTTTTACTTTCGTCATCGCCGCCTGGATGGCCTCAGCGGTGCTGTCGAGCGACAGATGGACGCTTTTGAACGAAATCTTCTCCAATCCAAGCCGTTTCGTAAAAATCAGCGTCTCATCCAGGCCGAAGGCTCGAAACGTGTAAGAGGCCATGCCGAGCCGAAATTTAGCCTCGGGCTTTGGGATGTCCTGGCGGCTTTCGTCAGGCGAAGTCCGGACAATAGTCGCGCACGACGGCGCGGCCAAGGTGAGTCCTAAGGCTTTTATAAAATGCCTTCGCGAAGTTTTTTTCATCCTAGTGTCCTTCGATTCAGATCCATTTCATTTGTCAGGTCAGCAGACATTGGCTTCGATAAGCCATACCCGTCAAGCCCAGAGCATCAAGGTCATTGATGATCCATTCATCCTGGAAATCCCGCCGCATAGAGCGGTGCGACCGCCCGGTCTTTTTCATGTTTTTATATATACACCAAAAAAAGAGACGATTCCAGCGGGCGCTTTCCGGCCAGTTGAAATTTTCGGCCGGGTTTGTCATGATGATCCCAAAGGAGATTGATGCTCATGAGAAGAAAGAGACATACGGCTGTTCTCGTTATGGCCGCGATCATCGTCCTGTGTTCTTTATTCGTCCAATCCGCCCAGAACAAATCCGCGGCTCCTCAGTCCACCCCAACCCTCAACGCCCTGACAAAAGAGGAAGCCGGACAAGGTTGGATCTTGCTCTTTGACGGAAAAACCTTCAATGGCTGGCGCGGGCTGGGCCGCGAGGCGGTCTCCAAAGAGCACTGGATCATCGAGGACCAAGCCATCAAAAAAGTTCCCACCAAGGATGTGCCTCGCCAGGCGGACGGCCAGCCCCTCGCCGGCGGAGACCTCATGACGATCGAGGCGTTCGAAGATTTCGAGCTGGCCTTCGACTGGAAGATCAGCCCGGCAGGGAATTCCGGCGTGAAATACAATGTTTCTGAGGAAATGTCTTTGGCCAATGCTCCCAATCGCGCCGCCCTCGGCTTTGAATACCAGATCCTCGACGACGACAAGAATGCGGACGCCAAGAACGGCCCCAACAGGACGGCCGCCGCGCTCTATGACCTCATCCCACCCCAGAATCAAAAGCTCAAGCCGGTCGGCGCGTATAACACGGCCAAGATCGTCTTCAAGGGCGGCCATGGCGAGCACTGGCTCAACGGCCTCAAAGTGTTGGAATACGACCTGGGGACACCCCGGATGAACGAGCTCCTGGCAAAGAGCAAATACAAAAATATCCCCAATTTTGCCCAGAAGCGGAAAGGCCATATCGTGCTTCAGGATCACACGGACGCGGTCTGGTACAGAAATATCAAGATCCGAAAGCTCAAATAAAAACATTCAATCGAAGAATCAGATTAATAGCGGGAAGCTCAGCAAGCGAATATCACACTCAGTCACTGCGAGGTACTTTGTGCCGTGGCGTTAACACGAGCGTGTCATTGCGAGGAGCGAAGCGACGTGGCAATCTCCGCTTGGGTCTCTCGCAATAAAAGCGGAGATTCCTCGCTTCGCTCGGAATGACATGTACCTGAGATTCCTAGTATGGCTCGGAATGACTACGTGGCTAAATCGCAGTGCTCTGCTCGCGATACCAATCATGCCCACAATTTTTTTGGATAGACGCCGGCGGCGACAAGCTTCGTCAATTCTTCCATGACTCGGGACTTGTCCTCTCGATAGGTCACGCCGAACCATTTTTCCTTGGTCTCCAGGACCTTGACCGTAACCTGCCCGTTCTTCACAAGCTTATTGATCACCAGGGGAATGAAAATCTCAGCCTTGGGGTTCTTCAGGTTTTCTCTGAGAAAATTCTCGAATGCCCGCTTGATAAAACCGAAGAACGTCGGCGTGAATCCCCAAAAATTCATGGACACGATCTCATCCCCCCGGAAGGGCGCGAACTGGCCCTGGTCGTCCTTGAAAAATATCCCGCGCGGCGTTTTTTCGATATGGACTCTCTCGACGATGTCCACGAGCATGCCCCGGTCGTCGGCCTGGCAGACTCCCCTGGCTACCGAGCCGTGTTCGGACAGGGTGCTGCTGAGTTCATACCCGACCAATGAGTACGCGTTCTCCTCACTTCGGGCCTTCAGCAAAAAGTCGGCCATGACTTTGAAGGCGCTCGCCCCGTAAAAATCATCCGCGTTGATGACGGCAAAAGGGCCGCCAATCTTCTTCTCTGCGGTGAGCACGGCGTGGGATGTTCCCCACGGCTTTTTTCTGTCGGGGGAGACCTGGAATCCCGCCGGGACGTCCTCCAGTTCCTGGAACACATAGCCCACGTCGGCCCGGCGTTCCCACCGCTTAAGGAGAGCTTCCTTGAACTCTTCCTCGATGCTCTTGCGGATGACGAAAATCACGTCCCCGAAACCGGCCCGCAGGGCATCAAAAATGGAATAATCGATGATCGTTTCCCCCGAAGGGCCGACCTGATCGATCTGCTTCAGGCTTCCATAGCGGCTGCCGATTCCCGCGGCCAGGATGACGATCGACGGTTTCATGGCCAAACCTCCCGCCCCTATTCCTATCATATCTGACCGCGAATTTCTACCGGACGAACAAATCCTTCGAGCGACGCATAGGTACGCTTCATACTTATTTAGCCAAGGCGAGGGGTAGAGGGCGTAGAAAGCCGCCTCGCAGGCGAGCGAGCATGGTTTCTCGGCCGAAGGCCGAGAAGAGCGAGCCGAGGATACGAGCCGATTTTCCTCGCTGGGGAAAATCGGCGTGCTTTCGAGCCCTCTACCCCGAGCCCATTTGACAACCTTCTCTGCTCATGTTTTAATTCCAGGTGAAAGAAGAGCGCAAGCCGCGCCGTCTAAATAATGAGGACGACCGATGAAATGCCCATCCTGCCAGGCTGAGAACCGCGAAGACAGTCGGTTCTGCCACCAGTGCGCCACCCCTCTTCCTAAGGACACTCAGCCGCCTGTGGCTCCGACAAAAACGATGTTGACCCCTTTTGAAGAGCTTTCCCGGGGTATGATCTTTGCCGGCCGCTACGAAGTGATCGAAGAGATTGGCAAAGGCGGCATGGGAAAGGTCTACAGAGTCTATGACCAGAAGATCAACGAGATTGTCGCCTTGAAGCTCATCAAGCCCGAGATCGGCTTCAACGAAAAGGCCGTCGAGCGCTTCAAGAATGAGCTGAAGATCGCCCGCAAGATCTCTCACAGGCATGTCTGCCGCCTCTACGACCTGGGCGAATACGGCCTGGCCCATTTCATCACGATGGAATATGTCGAAGGCGAGGACCTCAAGAAATTCATCCGGCGGGCGGGCCAGATGACAACGGGCAAGGCCATCTCCCTCGCCAAGCAGGTCTGCGAAGGATTGATCGAAGCCCACCGTCTGGGCGTCGTCCATAGAGACCTCAAGCCGCAGAATGTCATGATCGACCGCGACGGCAACGCCCGGATCATGGACTTCGGCCTGGCCCGTTTCGTCGAGGCCGAAAGCATGACGGGCTCGGGCGTCCTGCTCGGCACGCCCGAATACATGTCCCCGGAGCAGGTGGACCTCAAGGAAGTCGACGCCCGGTCGGATATCTACTCGCTGGGCATCATTTTATATGAGATGGTGACGGGGAGAGTCCCCTTCGAAGGAGAAACGCCGCTCAGCATTGCTATCAAGCATAAGAACGAAAAGCCGAGGGATCTCCATGAGCTGAATCCGCTGGTGCCGGAGTCTTTGACTCGCGTGATTTATAAATGCCTGGAAAAAGACCGCGCCGAGCGCTACCAGAGTGGAGAAGAACTTCTCCAGGACCTGACTCGGATCGAAGAGGGGCTGCCGACGGCCGTCAAAGAGAAGCCTAAAACAAAAGGCGAGCCTCTGGGGACCAAGGAAATCACGGTTAAGTTCACGCTTAGAAAGCTTCTCGTTCCCGCGCTCCTCCTGATCATCATCGTCCTCGGCGCTCTCATCCTTTTCAAAAAGCCGGCCCAGGACACACGCAGAGGCCGGGCGCCTTTTTCTACGGACGCAAGCTCTGGAAAAACGCAACCTTCTCATTTCCGTGATGTCAATAAGCCTCCTCCTCCGGGAACTCCGCCGAGCGATACTCTGGGACGGATCGGAAGCGCTCTCTCCAAATTTATCCCTTCCAAAGACCAGCTCGACGTCCAGGGAACTGAAAAATTCATGGAGAGCATCAAAGGGATCATCCCGGAAAAGGGGCCCTATCAGGAGGCCTACAATAAAGCGGTCGAACTCATCCAACAAAGAAAAAAATTAAGCGACACGGGAAATTCAGAGGGCGCCCGACAGACCAGTAAAGACGCCCAGGGCGAGATGCAAAAACTGCTTTCTCTGGTCTCCGAACGGCAAGCGGCCCAAAAAGCCAAGGAGACGATGACCGTCGCCAAAACGCAGGCCAGGCAGAAAGCCAATCTGGACAAGAATCTCCTGTTCCGTCTGGCCAGCTACGAAGAGGGCAATGCCGATGAAGCCTTCGCCAAGAATGATTACTCCGGCGCCAAGATCCTCTACCAGCTCCTGGAACGGATTTTCGCTCTTTGCCCCCAGTGCTCGAACGATAAAGGCTGTGTCGATACCCTTCAGCTTTTCGTGGCCGGCCTCAAAAAAGACGTGGAGAGAATTCCGGCGGGCTCGGTCGATTCATGGCTGACGGAATACGCCCGGGAGATCGAAAACCAAGCGGCGGCATTCCTAGAGAAGCGGGAGTTCGAAAACGCAGGCGGGGCGTATATCCGGGCGGCCTTTCTCTACGTAAAAATTCTTGAGCCGGCCTCTCCGGCCGGCAAATAATAGCCTTGCCTTAGCCTTTAATCGAAGCGGGGATTGACGACGTTGCTAAACATTGAGCCGAAGGTGAAGCTCAAGCCCAGCGAAAGATTGTAGGAAAACGTGGTCGCCTGGTCCTTTCTGATGAGCAGGATCTGGTCGAGGGTGGCGCTTGCTTTGGGAAGCGCGATCTGGTCGTGGATGGCCGAATATCCTCCGGAAACCCAGAACGACAATCCCTTGAAAAGACGGAAGGAAAGCGATCCGTTCAATTCAAGCCTGTTAAAACTGAGGTCGTGCAGGAAATGCGATCCGCGGATCGATACCCCCGCCGTTCCCCAGGGCTGGGTCAACTCTAGATTTAAAGAGAGGGACTGTCGTAACAGGTTCTCAGAACTCTTGTCATAAATCGTGACCTCCCGATAGCGGTAGGCGTTGTAGCTGAGCCGATATTGAAAATAGAGCTTGCGACGGGTGGATTCCTGGTAAGGGAAAAAGCTGTACTCGACGGCCAGGGAGGGAGAATAAGAGAGTTTGATATTGCTGTATGTGGAGGAGTTCAGGGAGAGCCAGGCGCCGGCCGACCAATGGTCGCTGAGGCTTTTGATGATCGAGCCGTTGAAGCTCTCCCTTTCCGAAGTGCTCTTGATCGTTTCTTCCTCGAGGTAATATGTGCTGCCGTCGAACTGGGTATTGACGCTCAGCCTGATCTTGAGCTCGGGCGTGATCCGGTTGGCCGAGAGGTTGCCTTCGAATCGTCCGGACTTTCTGGTCTTGACGCCGCTGGCCGCGCCGCTGACGTTAAGGCTGAAGATCCAAAAATTCCACTTGTCCCTGACGGCAGTGGGCAGGGACTCGGTCTCTTGGTTGAAAACGACGTCTACCTTATCCGCCAGCGGGGTCCGGGCGACGAAAGGCACCAGTCCCTTTTTGAGATAGCGGACGATGCCCTGGCGGACTTCGTCAGAGACGTCGGTTCGATTGGAGAAATATTTCAAGGCAAAGTCCAGGTCGGTATACTGATTCTGACCCATGAAGGCCATCGTGTATTCGCGGCCGCCGCTTCCCGTTCCTTGGCTGGTGATGAGAACATGAACGTCGGCATCTTTCCGGTCCCGGACATAATTGATGAAGGTGATCTCCGTCCGGATATAATCCCATTGGAGGCTTCTCCCGTCGAGGAACACTTTCAGCGCTTTTTCCTTGAGCTCCTCCTGCGGCGTTTCGGTATTTTTGGGATCTTCGGAAAATGCAGCGGAGGCAGCGAGGCTTGAACTCAAGAGAACGATCAGGAGGACTGAAGAGACGAGCATCTTAGGCATGGATTTTTTCCTTCGGGCAAAGTCAAATCATTCACAGTTTTCACGGTAGACTAATACGGATGCCATATATAATAAGTCATTGCGAGCCTCTTGGCGTGGCAATCTCATCGGGGAACCCATGAGATTGCTTCGTCGCAAAGCTCCTCGCAATGACTGCGTAGGATTGCTACAAGCCCTTCGGTTGTTCGCCATGACGTCGTAACGACATTTAATACGTTCGTCTTTATATAGTCTTCAGGTTCAATTAATAGAATGCACGCAGATTGTAAACCGGCTATTTCTTGACCCTGACCGGATAGGGCGGCCGCTGAAGCTTCTTCGGCGGATT
>JAPKZH010000195.1 GCA_026393905.1 Candidatus Aminicenantota bacterium | reverse complement strand
AAGGTCCGTCGTCCGCTCGTCCCGCTTCAGGACGCCGTCCTGGTGGGCTAATTTATTGCTGTAGGTGACGGCCGGCAGGATTTCCACGACCCGCTTGAATTTCAGGCCGGTCACGGAAATGGGCTGGGTCTGAGCGATGATGCTTCCTTTCTCCGGAGAAAGAGGCGGGGCGCTGGCCACTTCAGAGGTCCGAACAAACTGACGGAAAAAGCCGAGCCGCATGGTGATGGTTTTTCCGCTCGGGAAGCGGATGCTCTGGAGCGGGATGCGGTATTCCACCGTGTATCCCTGATCGTCAATCTGCCCTTTGCTGTACCATATAAAATCCTGGTCGCCTTGAAGATTGCCGTTGACATTCATCATGCCGTCCCCCTGGATCCCGAGAGGGTTGACCAGAAAGCCGTAACCGCTTTGCATCGTGTTGTAGGTATCGATGATGATTCCCACAAAATCGTCCGAGAACATGTTGTCCCGCTTGTTGATCGAGGCTTTGATCTTGGCCGGCTCGGTGTCGTAGCACCGGAAGGCGAAATAAAAATTCTCCGCGTCATAGAGAAAATAACCTTCGGTTTTCTGGCTGGGGTCCTTGCCATAGTCGGGCTGGAACGTCTTGAAGTTCGTCATTTTGAACGCTTGGTCCCATTCCCCCGGGTTGAGCTTGCCGTCGATGACCGGCGGTTTGGGGACCGGTTTCAAGTCCCGCGTTTCCAGACCGAGCAGAGCTTCTGACGAGAACAGGAAAGCCGCCCAGGCGGCAATTAGGGCGGCGGTCTTGAGGGTCCTACGGGCCACAATATCCTCCATTTTCCTCTAATAGATAGTCGTGCATTTTCAGCTTCGTCAATATCTACGAAATTCGGCGGGAAATGGTTCTAGGAGCTCGTCCTAGAAAATGTCAATGGCCTCAGTAGCCCTTTCCTCTTGGGATAATAGCCAACACGCCAATACGCCTCTCTTCTGAATCCAATTCGAATATGATTCGATATTCACCGACGCGGCATCTGAAAAATCCTTTGAGCTTTCCTTCCAGCGGTCGGACGTCTTCGTGCCGGAGCGGATTTTCGGTATCCCCCAGCGCCTCCAAATGGTCCAGTATTCGGCAAGAGACTGTTTTCTCCAAGCGCTCGAGGGCTTTCAGACAGGACTTGGAGAGCTCAACGCTCCATCTTTTTTCGCGCATCTTTCAAAGAGACCGTTTTTCTTTCTTGGAATTCCCGCGATGAGGCGCGAACCTGATCGTATAAGCCCGGAATCGCCAGGAGTTCGAGCGTCTCCTTGTGGCGCTCGACGTAGTCGTCGATCAAATCCACGAGTATGTCATTCATTTTTCTGTTTTCCAGGCTGGCGATGGCCTTGAGCAGGTTTTTCTTATCTTCGGGAATGCGGATGGTCGCGGTTTCCATAAGATTCTCCTTCAAAAGTAGATTAAGCGATTTAGCGCTTAATGTCAATAGCCGCGTCAGCCCTCAGTCCCATTACTATTGGACAAAGGCATGACGCTGGAACCAAGGAAATCGTCTCATATTTTCCTCAATTGTGAGACGCGGTTGAAGTACTCTACGTCTTTATTATAGATAAAAAGCCCATTGGACATCGTGAAAAAAAATACTTGCGAAGAACCAGATAATGTCCTATATTTAGGTCCGTGTATTGACCTAAATAAGGAGCTATCAGATAAAAATCATGTCCGTTTCCAATGATATCGTCCCCATCGGCAAATTTAAAACAAGCATCTCCAAGTGGTTTAAGAGCGTTCATGATACCGGCCATCCTTTGATCATCACTCAAAACGGAAAACCCGCCGGCGTTCTTCTTTCTCCTTCCGAATATGATGAATTGGTCTATAAGAGGGCTTTTTTGGATTCCATCAACAGAGGAATAGCCGATGCGGAATCGGGAAAAATCTATAATTCCGAAGAACTGAAGGGAGAATTGAGGAAGATAAGAAAACAAGGATGATTTTGGATGAACCCGAAACATCTAATCCTCACATCCGTGAACTAATCGTAAAAAAATATCGAATTGTCTATAGATTGCGTTGTGATCAAATCGAAATCCTGACTGTGTTTGAAGGGCATCGGCGATTAAGGACTGACGAAATCGAAGAATAAAGAATTCCATGTACCCTACCATAATTCATTCCATTGTGTACGAATTACCGTAAGTATCGCCGGAATTATTCCTACCGACTGAGCTACCTCGCCATCTTAAAAATGCCTGAAGGATAATTTCCAGAAAAGGATTCAGGGCATTCCGGCGATTGACAAGCTTCGATCGATTCCATTATATTATCAGCATAAAAAAATGAGCATATGCCCGAAATATTAGATTTTTTGACGCCGACGACCTTGAAAGTCCTGGAGTTCTTCTTTGCCAACTCCAGGATTGAATATCACGAACGTGAAATCGTCCGGAAAGCAAAAATCAGCAAGGGCTCCGCAAACAAGATTCTTCGACGGCTTGCGGAGCTGGCGCTGCTGACTAGAGTCCAGAAGGGCCGGATGGTCTTCTCCTTTTCGGAAGTGGCGCCGAGGGGACGGACGTCAGCGAAAGCGACATCGACATTCTCATTCTTACGGAAGAGAAGACGGCCTTAAAGCAAAGTGTGAGCCGGTTCAACCGAAAAAGGGCAAGAAAAATCTCGCCAGTCATTCTTGATGTGGATGAATTCGTGAGAATGAAAAGAGAAGATAAGCCGCTTTTTGAAAGGATAGACCGGGGGGTTGTTTTATGGGAAACGGCGTGAGCCCTGCGCTTCAGAGACTGCTCGAAGAACGTAAACTATTGAAGATGAGGACCGACCGAAAACTCGTCCTCAAAGAGATGGCCGCTGCAAAGGCGGATCTCAAGGACGCAAAAGAATCCCTCAAAATCGGAAAGTCCAAGTGGGCGACCATTCCGCAATGACTCGTCTCGTTATGCCGCTCTCTAGCCACAACTCATGATGTGGGTAAGAAGCATTCCAAAATACCTGCAAGAATCACGGGCGTCTCTGGCGCGGCTTTTCCCAATGATTTCATCCATTCAGAGAATCGTTCAATATCCAACACGATCGTGCCACTGACTCCTTGCTCTTGGGGAAATACGGCCTTCGCCCACTCTTTTAGTCTTTCCAATATCCCTATGCCTTGGGTTACAGCGGACAATGATGAATCCAATCGCATAGCCAAAAAGTCGCGTAGATGCTCATAAGCAGTATATGCCGAATTGACCGCTTCTGACAGATTGCGAGTAAAACGTTCTTCATGCTGTCTAAGCACTTCGGGAAAGACCGAATTTTGAGTTGCTGCTGTAAACAAATTGAAACACATCTGGAGTTGTATGACCAAGAGATGCGAAGCTTCATACCACTTCATTGTCAGGCTTGCAACGGGTGCAGTCCAAAGCGTTAGATTGAGATGAGCCCAATCTTGTTTTTCAACAGGCACGCTAAAAGTATAAATTAAAGGCAGTTCACTCTGATTCGAGGCGATTAAAAAATATGTCGAAGGTATTGAACTAGCGACTTTAGCCAGACTGCGTTTCCGGAACTGAGGAACTACGACAATGTACTTCCACTCGGATACAAGGGGCAAAGCTTCTTGGTCGTCGAATCGACAGGCAGCAACGGCCGCAGAAATAGCAGACGCCACAGAGAGGATTATGCGTTCAAGCCCGCGTGCCTCTTGCACACTCGCCGTTATCCAGAGTGCTTTACGTCCCGACCAATTGGAGTTCACTGAGACTAGACGAGCCTCAGTCCCTTCTCTCTGAAGATCTGCCAACGCGTTTCGGAGAAGGCACAAGAATCGGTCATGATTGTTGCGTTGAATAGATTCCGCATACTCTGTGAGATTGGAATGCGTCCTCGATGGATCGCGAATAAATTCATGGGAGATGGCCCAGAGGCGAGAGAGAGCCCGCTTTTCTCTGCGATCTAGATCATTAAGCTCAGCGGTCAGGATTCGGCGCCCAAAATGCGTTCTGAACTCCTTTTGAAAATCTGATAATGTTTCTATGGAAGTAGCTAGGTTGAGTAAGCACATGCGGCACTTTTGTTCTGATTTCTCATATTCCTGTTCGCTGCCAATCTTGTTTATTGCGACAATTTTATTTCCCCGGGATAC
>JAPKZH010000455.1 GCA_026393905.1 Candidatus Aminicenantota bacterium | reverse complement strand
CCAAATCGGAAAGCAGCCACGACCGGCTTTTCTTTGATCCGAACAGGCTCGAATGTCCATTGGAGGAAAGCCTGGACGGCAACGTAGTTTAAATAGGCGTGAAGAGGTCTTTCCACGTCCACATGGCGGACATTCCCTTTCTCATCGATCGTAATCCGAAGGCCGATTCTCCCCCCTATATTTCGCCGCCTCAATTCTTCTGGGAAATAGGGTTGGACTTGGGTGAGCGCCTTCGGCGGGTTGACATAATAAATCGTTTGTTTGGCGGGCTGTGCTTTTCGTTTCGGGGTCCCTATAGCAGCCCAGGCTAATAAAAAATAGTCCCCGCCCGGATTCGGCAGACCGGCGATAATCGGTTCACCGAGGTTGAGAACCAAGTCCTGCGCTACAACCGTCTCCGCTCCCGCCGCCGTCATGGTCCTGTCCGTAGTCCTGATTTTATCGATGATGACTCGAAGGGAGATCTTTTGTAAAGAAAGCCTCTTCGGCGAAATCCTGACGCGGAAGGAAATCGACTTTCCGAATATCCAATCGTCCAAGAGCGAAGCCTTCCCGTCCCAACCCGCCTCATGCAGGAATAATTCATCGACCGCTTGTAAGCCGAATATTTCCATTAGGGCTTCGACAACGGCCAATGTTCGGGTGGTTTCCGATCCTTCAATGCTGGCCATGACCGGGGCAAGTTCCAGACGGGAAGCCGCTTGGAGTATTTCGACAGCTTTCAATCCTTCTTGGCCTTCACCAAGGACGCCATGAAAAACTTGAATGTTAATGACTATGGGATCTATTTTTTCTGCTCGGCAGGGTCGCAAAAATAGACCCGAAACGAGAAGAAAAGGAATAATCGCTTTTCTCATAGGACGCTCCCCTCTTCGATATTCTATTCCGTATTCCTTAATTTTTCTCATGAGCTCATACCGCTGAAATATACTGGCATTTTCAGTTTGAAAATCCGATCTGAGCAATGATCATAGCAACCCCTTATGAATACTGACTTATTGATAAGCCACCAACTTCTCCATTTTTCGTAATCAACCCCGATATCTTGATTAGTCATTTTTCGTAGGACTTCAGATGCGCTATATCTGATCGAATACCATTCTGATCTTAAGGCATCGATGAGGGGCTCTATCATCATGGAATCCTCGAAGTTTTTTAAGGCGAGAATCGCCTCAAGCTGAACCTCCATCTCTGAATCTTGAATCATTGAGATTAAGGCTCCCAGAGCCCGTTTATCAGCGATCTTTCCCAGGGCCTTCGCCGTGTTTATTCGAACATTTGGATTTCCATCGTGGATTAATCTGCTCAAAGGTTCGACCGCGCGGACGTCGGCGAAATTCCCCAATGCTTCCGTTGCCATGATCCTTATTTGGTCATTCCGGTCTTCCGATGCTCCGATTAATGAATCAATCGCCCGAGGCTCTCCCAGCTTTCCCAACGCTGCAGCGGCATTGACACTGACCTTTCGCTGTTCATCTTTCATCGCGGCCAATAAGGGCTCGACGGCCGCCGGATTGCCAAAGTACCCTAAGGCGAGGGCGGCTTTCGCCCTGACCTCCTCGTTTTTATCTTTCAGGGCATCCAACAGAGGACCGACGGCGCGGTTGTCTCGGATGGCGGTTAAGGCCTTGATGGCATTTTCCCTGACCAAGGGAGTCTTGTCTCTCAAAGTATCTATTAACGATTCAACCGCCCCTGGATATTTCATCAATCCCAAGACGGCGATGGCGTTATTGCGAAGAACATAGTCTTTCTTTTTCATCAAAAGTTTCAATTGATCGATAATTTCCGGGTCTTCGTTTTTTGCGAGAGCGCGCGCCGCCCCGGCGACGACGCTGATGTTGCTATCGTTAAGGACGTTAAATAAGAGCCGGAAGGCGATTTTTCCTTTTTGTTTTTCAAGGGCGACAACCGCAGCATACCGGACTTCCCAATTTCTATCTTCAAGGGCTTCAGACCATAACTTTACGGCCCGTAAAGAATCTAGTTTTTCAATCACCTCAACAGCCTGAATACGGACGGCCAAATCGTCGGACCTCAGTTTTTTCTGGAGTTCCTTGTATTCGATTTCCTGGGCAACGACAATTTTTGCAAGAAATATTATCATCGAAAGAAGGATGAATTTATTCTTTTTCATTTAATAATTCGAGTGTCCGTCTCCATTGTGAAAATCCGGGGTCAAACCTACTCATTACGCACAATTCTCCAGGGGAGGCTGCGTAACGAGTAGGTTTGACCCCGGCTGTTTTGTCTTTTATCCGCATCTCTTTCCTCCGGCCGGGAAGAAAGATCTATTTTATGGTTAAATTGGTCTTTGCATAAGAAACGTACTTGGTCCCCGCGGCCTCGGCATGAAGATAAAGCGTGTATTTTCCCGGCGGGAGATTATTCAGCAGCAGCTCGAGAAACTGGGCTTCGCCACCCTCTTTCTGAGCCCTGTCCAAAATGGATCCGGCCAGGGGAATTCTCTCACCCGACGCGGAATTGACGAGATACGCGGTCATGACGATCTCCGGCTGAACCAGCCCGACGATTGAACAGGGAACGGCGACGAATAGCTTGGCCGTCCCTTTTGGGACTTCCCCGGCGATCGGTGAATATTGGGCCCGATTATAGCCATAGAATTCATTCCATTCCGTCATCACCTTCTTTTTTCCCGTCGCGGCTTCCAAATAGGCCACATTGCCATCGGGGATGAGCAGCAACGGGGAATGGAGGCTCAATCCGACAAATGCTTTTCTGGCGACGTTGACTCGCGTCGAGCCCAGGGCGCTGGTCCCGGTCTCCATGTCTCTGAGGACGAGACGGCATCGATAGCTGCCCGGCGCGAGCGCTGTGCCCGACGCGTAAAGAACGTCCCCGCTCCGGAAATTCGCAAGATCGGCCTCGCGTCTTTGAAGGTCCACCAGATTTTCTTTGGCATCGAAAAGAAGGGCGATGAACTCCGCTCTTTTGCCGCTGAATTTTTCCATGACCTGCCGGGGGATTCTGGAAAGCACCTGGAGCCGGGTTTCTTCTCCGGCCGCGTAGGACAAGGTGTTGATGGGAAGCGCGAGCGGCGTCTGGAAGATCGGCTTCTCCGACAGGGTCAGGTCGAACAACTGAAGCTGCTTCTCCAGGTCCGAGTACTCGGCATACGGTTTCGGGTTGAAATAGCCCATCTGGGCCCGGACTTCGCACCCCTTCCGCTTGACCTCGACTTTGATCGGATGGTACCGGCCGTCCCATTGCTCGGTGATGTAATATCCCAAAACATAATACGAGCCGGTCATGTCCTGGACCTGATCCAGATTCTCCTTGTATTTTTCGATATTGGAATAATATTTCCCCCCGCTCGTGACGGACAGCCGGCGGAGCGAGTATTGGCCAGTAATCTTGTTGTCCTTCATTTGATCCGTCGCCGTTTGATGAATGCCCTGATCGTAGAAAAGATCCCGTCGATTTTCCTCGAACGTCTGTTCATCGTAGGTGAACAAAGATGGGACGAGGGCCGCTTCCCTCGTGTCGAAGGCAAAAACGGTGCAATTAGCGGCGGTGATCTCCTTGAGCATGTCCTCGTTGAGCGTGCGCAGGATATAATCTCCGGTATCGAATTTAGCCCTGGCCACAGTCGGGTCGCTCGAAGAAAGGACGGCCCCTGTGGCGTCTGTTTTGAGCCCCTCGTCTTGAGGGTTTCCCGCCTGGTTGCCGTAGATCAGAGAGTTGGCGATGCCGGTGGAAAACAGGATTAGATGTTTTTGCCCGGGAATATAGCGCAGGGACCTGGCCAAAGCGGTCAGTTTGAGGATGAAATTCTCCGATAGGTTTTTCGATTCCTGCCGTCGCCAATTGAAGATCGGAGATTTCTTGGCAAGGAGGGGGGCGATTTCCTCCGAGACATAAAAGGGGCTTCGCGGTTGACCCTCTGTAGCCTGTCTCCAATACTCTTCCTCAATATCCCCGGCCCGACCGGCGATCCTTCCTACGCTCAACGCCTTCACCGCCTCGCGGACCTTCCGATGGTCGGTGGTCAGAAATTCATGAATGGCCAGCCCGTTCAGCATGGAATAGGAAATCAGTCCCACTTCATCATCGGGCTTGACTTCCGTATCGATGAAATGTAAGGCGGCCTCTTTGGACTTCCTGACGCCCCTCTGGTTGTTGAAGGCGAAGTCGAAGAAGAGGAAGAATTTACGGCTCAACGCTTCTGGGGGAGGGATCGGTGTCGTGACGACTTGTTCTTTTTCCTTGGGCGGCGGCGGCGCGATCTTCTCCGCCGCCACCTCGAGGAGATGCTTTTCGAATTCGGAGAGCTTCACGGGCCGGCCGCTATCGGTGACGATAAAATCCTCTTTAGTCAGGTCTCGGACCGGCTTGCCCTTTTTGTCCGTCACATAGACCTGGATGAGCTTCACGGTGACGGCGACTTCATACTCGACGGGCTTCTGCTCTTGTCTATGTCCGGCATAAAAATATGATTTTGGAAAGCCCAAACCGACAAAAAGTAAGGAAAATCCGAGAACGCCAAATTTTCTCAAGCTCATGACTAACCCCCTATGGAATAATGATCAACGGAACCTGCGTATGCGATACGGCTTTTGTCGTCAGCTCTTCGGCGAGGATATAGAGAACGTAATTTCCGGGCTTGAGTTCGCCGAGTTGGAATTCCAGAAGTTGGATGCGAACATCGTCTTTGATCACCCGGTTCAGGGACGAAATCGCCACGGGGATTTTCTCGCCGGCGGAATTCAACAGATGGGCAGTATAGGCGACCGTCGGGAGAGGAATGCCCTTGACCGTGCAGGGCACGACCGCCGTTATCTTGGAGGTCCCCTCCCGCAACTCTCCGATAAAGGGCGAAAATGCTCCGGGGTCGAAGGGATAATAATCGTTCCAGGAGATACGGGCGGCCTTATCCTCCTTTTTTCCCGGCAAGCGGCCTTCGAGATAGACTGAATTTTTGGCCGGGACAAGCAGCAGCGGCGGGTGCAGCCGGATCCCCTGTTCCGGCTTCGGAGAAACATGGACCTTGGCAGAAGCGACGGCGGCGCTTCCGGTCTCTAGGTCGCGGATGACCAGACGGCATTTATAATTGCCGGGCTGAAGGACGGCGCTGGAGGCATAAAAGACATCCTTCCCTTGGTGTCTGGCGAAGTTTTCCTCGGCCCTGCGCAGGTCGGCCAGGTTGTCCTGCTCGTCAAAAATCAAAGACACGATTTCGACTTTGCTCCCCGTCAATTTTTCGATGGTGGCGGCCGGAATTTTTGTTAGGATGAAGAGATAGGGGGCATCCGTAGCCGGTCCCGAAAGGGAGGTCATCCCTGCCGTGAGAGGCGACTGGAACAGCGGCCGGTCGGACAGGGCCAGGTCATACAAATGGAGCCGCTTTTCCATGTCCGAAAATTCGCGAAAAGGCTTCGGATTAAAGTAGCCGGCCTGGGCCCGGACCTCCAGGCCCTTCCGCTTGACCTCGACCTTGAGATCGTGATACCGACCGTCCCACTGTTCACTGATGTAATAGCCGAGGACGTAATACGAGCCGGTGAGGTTCTGAACTTGGTCCAGATTCTTCTCGTAGTTCTCAATATTGGAGTAGTATTTGCCGCCCGTTGTACCGGACAGCTTTTTGAGAGTGTCCAGGCCCGTCAGCATATCGTCCTTGAAGACGGACGTTGTCGATTGTTGAGCGCCTGAGGCAGTAAAGATATTCCGGCCTCCCGTCCCAAACGTCTGCTCGTCATAGGTGAAAAGGGAGGGGACCTTGGCGGTTCGCCGTGTATCGAAGGTGAACACCGTGCAGTTGGCCGAGCTCAGCTCTTTGAGCATCTCGTCGTTCTGCGTGCGAAGGACAAAATCGCCGGCATCAAACCTTCCGCCGTCGGCGTTTCCCATGTGCCCACCGTAGATCAGCGATCGGATGATGCCGGTCGAAAAAAGGAGAAAGTGTTTTTGTCCTGGAACATAGCGGAGGGCCTTGGCCAAGGCTGTCAGCTTGAGGATGAAGTTCTGGGCCTGGTTTTTCATTTCCTGCCGCCAGTCGGCCGGACTGGCCACCTTGGCACTGACAACCCCGCCCAGGCTGATGGGGCCCTCAACAGCCTGACGCCAGTATTCCTCTTCGACGTCTTCGGCCCGGCCCGCGATGTCTTTGACGTTCAGCGCTTCCAGGGCCTTCCGGATCTTTTGATGCTCGATCGTCAAGTATTCATGAATCGTCAGCCCTTTCAGCGTGGAGTAGGAAATCAATCCCACCTCATCATCATATCCTGCTTCTTTATCGATGAAATGGAGGGCGGCCTCCTTGGCTTTCTGGATGCCGTTCTGGTTGTTGAAGGCAAAATCAACGAAGAGGAAGAATTTGCGGCGGAGGACTTGCGGCTGGGGCGGAACGACAGTGGGAACGATTTTCTCGGTGGGCGCCGAAGGCGCCGTTTTTGCCGGCGGCCCGGCCAGAAGGTGTTTCTCAAATTCCGTGATCTCTTTGGGCTGGCCGTTGTCAGATACGATGAAATCCGATTTTTGGAGGTCCTGGACCGCCTTTCCTTTTTTATCCGTGACATAAACCTGGATGAGCTTGAGGGTGACGGAGACTTCGTGCTGGAGAGGTTTTTGAAATCGAATGACGACTTCCTGGGCGACCGGGCTTGAAGGGGCCGACAGGATGGCTAGAAGGCCTAGGCAAGCACTGACCGTGATGAGGACCAGTTTTTTCGTCTCGCCCGGATCGAGCGACCGGGGCCCCTTTTTATTCATGTTCTTTGCCTTATGTATCTATGATTGCCCGATGAAAAAAGAAAATTTCCGTTCAGTCACAAATTCTAATCCAGGGCCTTTTCAGGAAGCCGCACCTCCTATCTAATCACTAAAGGCGTCTGGGCATAGGAAACATACTTCGTCCCTGCGTCCTCGGCATGGAGATAGAGCAGGTATTTTCCCGGCGGGACGGTGGGGAGGGAGAGTTCCACGAACTGAATTTCGATGTCGGCCTTTTGGGATTTGTTCAAAACGGACATCGTCATGGGGATCATCTCGCCCGAGGCGGAGTTGATGAGAAAGGCCGTCATCGTGATGTTCGGCAGGGCAATGCCCGCTATTGAGCAGGGGATGACGGCGAAAAGCTTGGCCGTTCCCTTGGCCGCTTCCCCGATCAGCGGCGAGTATTGGGCGCGGTCATAGGGATAAGCATCCTTCCATGTAATGCCGTCTTTCCTTCTTGATCCGGTGCCTTCCAAATAGGCGAAGTTGCTCTCCGGAACAAGCAAAAGCGGAGAATGCAGGCTGAGACCGATATACGCTTTTTTAACGACATAGGCTCGCACCGAGGCCACGGCGGCATCCCCGGTATCCATATCCCGGATGACCAAGCGGCATTTATAGGGACCCGGCCCGAGCGAGGCTCCGGACATGAAAAAGACATCCATGCCGCGGTATTTGGTGAGATCGGCCTCGGCCCTCTGGGGCCGCATACGACAACGGGGTCATGGTGAACCTGAGGGGAGTCTGCAGCAGCGGCCGGTCGGACAAAGCCAGGTCATACAGGTGGAGCTGTTTTTCCAGGTCCGAATACTCGCGGAACGGCTTGGGATTAAAATAGCCCGTCTGGGCGCGGATTTCGTACCCTTTCTTGTTGACCTCGACTTTGATCTGATGATAACTGCCGTCTTGCTGGTCGCTGATGTAATAGCCAAGGACATAGTATGTCCCGGTCATGGTCTGGACTTGGTCCAGGTTTTTCTCGTATTCGCCGATGTTGGAGAAATACTTTCCGCCCGTCACCTTGGACAACCGGGTGATTGAATAAAGGCCGGTGCCCTTGTCGTCCTTGAGGACATTGACCGGCGCCTGGGAGGCGCCTCCTTTGGTGAAGATATCACGGCTTCCCGTTCCGAAGGTTTGTTCATCGTAGGTAAACAAGGACGGAACCATGGCCGCTTCGCGGGTGTCGAAGGAAAAGAACGTGCAGTTGGCCGCGCTCAGTTCCTTGAGCATTTCTTCGTT
>JAPKZH010000553.1 GCA_026393905.1 Candidatus Aminicenantota bacterium | reverse complement strand
ACCAGCCAGCGATAGCCGCCCGTCCTGGCCAAAGGCTTTTTATAATCCAGGCATCCGCTGAGCGGGAAAGATCCTCTGTTTTCCCATCGTCCGGGGACGTCATACCACCCGCCGTTGAAAGAATCCTCCGAGCCGGTTCCGGGAATGGCCAGCTCCCCGTCGATAACGGCGCGGTCGTCTCCCTCGAAGAAACCTGTCGTTCCAGTTTCCAAGCCCTGGGCCTGCAGGATCATGCCGACGACATGCCCGCGGCCGGACGTCCGCAGGTAGGTGAACGGCTTGCCCTCGGTGCACGGGTTTTCACGCCGCCAGCGCGCGTAGAATCTCCCTTCGTCGACGGCCTTGCCAAGAGGCGCGAAGACGATCTCGGTCTGGACGTCGACGGCCGGCCCGTCGGCCCTCTCTGAGACGAGCTCGATCCGGGCGAAGCTCTCGAACGGCATTGGAAAGTAAATGTAGTTTGTGCCCTCGGCCGTACCGAGGAGAAGCGATCGGACCGCCGGATCTCCGAAGCTGTAGCCGAAGAAATCGCTCACGGGGCACTCCACAGCCGGCTCCCGTGCGCCATCCCAATACATTTTGATAAGGATGTCCCGGTCGCCTCCGGCGAAAGCGGCGGCGGGACCGAGTCTCAATCCGAGGATTCGTCCAGGACCTGACCGCTTGAGCAGATTAACCGTCCGGCCGGGCCGCAGGATTTCCTTGACGGCTGTTGTCTTGATACCGGAATCCGCGGGGACAAGGGCGTCGGTGATATCGGACCCCGCCCGGCCGAAGAGCTTAACGGCGTCCTCTAGGTGACGGCGGAAGTCCTCCGAAGGCGGGTCCTGGAATGTCGGGATTGCGAAACCCTCCGGAAACCTGGCGCAGTTGATCTGGAAGAAATGGAAGGTTTCCGTCTTGACGATGATTTTGCAGGAGCGCTGGTAAGTCAGCGGCACGTAGCAAAAACGGCCGCCGACTCCCGCCCCGACAAGCGGAGACAGGAACGGCCAGATATTGCCCACGAAGAGCTCGGGAATTTTACGGCTGATCCTGGGCTTCGACTCGCCGTCGAAGTAGAACTCGATGACCTCGTCGGTCGGGCTCGGCAAATGGATTCGGTAGATGATGCCCGGGCCTTGGAGGTCCGCGATGACCAAGCCCTCCGGTTCTTTCCTGATGTAAGAGTACTCGCCGCTGAAGCCGTCGTCGTTTTCGCCCGTGGGGTCGTAACTGGACACGCAGCCGATCTTCACGGATTGTTTCAGCCTGGGCAGGAGGTCCAGCCGCGTCAGTTCCTCAATTCCCAGGACTCGCTCCCCGACCGAGGGCCGGGAGCCCGCGCCCGAGCATGAGGTGAATCCGAGAACCGACAAGGCAGTCGCAACGACTGTCAGAATTCCCAAGGACATCGGCCGACGCCTTTTCTCTCCCTGCATTCCCTATCCCTCCTCCAATGATTCTCGTCTAGGTCCTGGTCCGATAAAAGGATCTCGCCGACCCGTTGCCCAAACGATTTTATAGTCCGCGGCAGCGGGAAGTCAATCCAAAGAAACTGAGCTGTGAGAAGGGCCTTTACAAGCTGACACAAAAACGCCTCGGCCGCGATGAGACCACATGGTGGACCCGGACCTGCCCGGCGCAGGCTATCGGCGGAGAACCCATGAATACCTTGCGCTGAGAATTTGTTTTAGATTACGATAGACGAAAGCGCTGACGAAAAAAACGCGAATGTCGTTGAACAAAGGACCGAAACACCCATGACGCCCACGACAATTATCATAGCTTCCCATCGAAAGAAATTGACAAGTGTCGCCGGAGAACGAAATTGCCTAATCAATTTGGAGGGGAAGATCTCTTCCAACGGGCGCGGGGAAAATCCAACCGCCCCGCCTCCCCTTCTCGGGCGGGCCATCATAGCAAGCCACGGGGCATATTCGCCGTTCGTAACTCGCCGCCGACCACGTCTGGTTGCCGGCGGCCCCGCCAGCATCCTGATTGCTCTGGTCATGGTTATCGCGCTCGCGGGAACGGCAGCCTTGGTCGCCGCCGCAGCTGAGAAAATCACCGTCACCTCCCTGCTCCGGGAAATGGTGGACTTCGAAGCTCTCGCCCAAAGGCCTCAACCGTTCTTTAAAGAAGCCACGGCCTCGAGCTACAGCCGCGAAAGCCACAAAGGCGGCGAAGCCTGGTTCGACAACAAGGACGTGGGCCAATACATGCGTACGGAGTCGAATGACGGCCGCAAAGAACACGTTCTCGCCGATCTCAAAGGACCGGGAACGAGCACCCGCTTCTGGTCCGCCAATCCCACTATGACCAATCTCGTCCGGTTTTATTTCGACGGCGAGGCGCGGCCGCGCCTCGAGCTACCGCTTGCGGATCTTTTCAAAGGCGAAAAGCTGCCGTTCGGCCCGGCATTCTCGTATATCAGCGGCACGGGCGGCAACCTCTATTTTCCCCTCCCCTTTGCGAGCTCGCTCAAGATCACTATCGAAGAGAGAGAGAAGCCGGTCCGGCTCTATTACGAGATAGGATACCGCAGCTACGAACCCGGAACGGAGGTCGAGACGTTCAATCCGCGGGATGCCACGAGCTGGGAGCGGGCCGCGGCCGAGACCAGCCTTACGCTCTTAAATCCCAAGCCAGCCCCGGCTCCGGACGGCTCTCCATGGCTTATCAACCGCGTAACCATCCGGCCCGGGAAAACGCAGAGCTTGCCCGAGGTGACCGAAGAAAAAGCCATCTATGAATGGTCCGCCCAAGTCCTGGAAACGCGCGAGAGCCTGAAATGGGACGATCCCAATCGGGCCCATAGTGCTTATCGTTTTCTCATTCTCGATATCAGCTTCGACGGCGAAAAAAGCATTAATGTTCCTCTAGGCGATTTTTTCGGCTCCGGCCCGGGCGTCAACCCGTACGAAAACCTGTTCTTTACGGTCGACCGAAGCGGAAAGATGACCAGCCGTCTGTTGATGCCATTCAAAAAATTCATGCGATTGAGCCTGACGAACGCCGGAAAGATCCCCTACACCGTGGAACTGAAGCTGCGCGTCGGGAAGCGGCCGTTCACGGAAAGCGGATATCATCTGCGGGCGCAGTGGGGAACGCTGACGCGCGAGAGCTGGCCGTTTTTCGACACGAATTTTCTAATGACGGAGGGCGAGGGAAAAGTCGTCGGCACGGTTTACCAGATTGCTAACCCCGTGTTGGTCTGGTGGGGCGAGGGAGATCAGAAAGTCCGTATCGACAACGAGTCCTTTCCGAGCACATTCGGGACGGGCACCGAGGACGACTACGGATTCGCCTATGGCCACAATGGACCGTTCATGCGCCCCTATCACGCCCAGACGCGAGTCGATGGGCCCTGGAGCGGCGGCCACATCAGCCTGAACCGGTGGTATGTTCTCGACGCGCTGCCGTATCGGACGGGCATCCGATTCGACCAGGAGATGTGGCACTGGATGCCCTGCCGGCCGACCTGGAGCCATGTCATCTACTGGTACGCCAAGCCCGGGACTCCCGGGCCGCGAGAAATCGATCGGGCCTGGCTCGCGCCGCAGGATCTGGGGGCCCGGGAGAATATGATCGAGCCGTTTGAAGGCGAAGCGCTTGCCCACGAGGCCACGGGTGGGACGGCCGCGAAAGAGCGGCTGGCCAACTGCGCCGGCGCCGAGCATCTCGTCTGGCGTGGGGCGCAACAGGGCGATAAGTTGATGGTGCATTTCACGGTTCCTAAAGCGGGCCGCTACTCCATCGAACTCAACCTCTGCCAGTCGCCCGACTACGGGCGCCAGCGGCTTTACGTCAACGGCAATGTCGTTCGTCAGGTCATAGACGGCTACTCGCCGAAGCTTTATTGGCTCCACGCCAAGCTCGGCGTCTTCGACCTCAAGGAAGGCGACAACGTTCTAACGGCCGAAGCCCTGGAGCCGAATCCCAAAGCGCTGCCGGGCAACCTCTTTGGTTTGGATTACGTTTTTCTCATCAAGCAATAGGAGGTACTCATGAATTTCAGAGGAATCCATGTTGGAGAGACGATGGGCCGCCCCAGAAAAATAAAAGGGGGACGGTTCTGTTTCATGGCTGACCGTGAAGGACTCGATTCTAGACAATCTGTTGAGAAAAATAAGACCACGTTTTTTCCTAGGAGGCTTTCTCCAAGCTTAATTCTCCTTCTGTTTCTTAGCGTGGTTCTTCATGCCTGCCCCCTTTCAGCGGGCGAGGACGGCAAAGAAGGCTGCACCGTCATCGGAGTCGGGAAAAACGCGACCGTCGACGGATCGGTCATCACATCCCACACCGACTGCTGCAGCGAATGCCGGATCCAGGTCATACCCGGGCGAGTCTACCCGAAGGGAACAATGGCCCCGGTCCATTGGGGTATGGTCTATTTCGGCGGCGAGGACGACCGCAAGGCCCTCCCCCTCGGTGACTTCGGAAAGGTCATCGGCCGCATTCCGCAGGTGGAAAAGACCTTCACTTATTTTCACACGGGTTATTCCCAGATGAACGAGCGGCAGTTGGCCATCGGCGAAAGTACCTGCTCGCAGCGGGCTGAGCTCGACGTCCCCTTCGTCGAGGGCATCACCCGCCAGATCATGACTATCGAGCAGGCCCAGGTCTTCGCCCTGGAGAGGTGCGCGACCGCCCGCGAAGCCTTCCGTCTCATCGCCGGCATCGTCGAGAAATACGGCTTTCTGCCCTCGTGCGGCGGCTCCGAAGCCCTGTGTATTGCCGACTCGCGCGAGCTCTGGGTCATGGAGATCTGCAGCGTCGGTCCGGAATGGACGCCGGAAAGCGGAAAGCCCGGCGCCATCTGGGTGGCCCGCCGTATCCCGGACGACCACGCCGTCGTCATAGCCAACCATTTCCGGATACGCGAGGTCGACCTTAAGGATCCGAACGTCTTGGCTTCATCCAACTATATGCAGGAAGCTGTGGACCGGGGCTGGTACGACCCGAAGAGCGGCCGGCCGTTCATCTGGCAGGAAGCCTACGCGCCGCCGATACGGGAAGGCAGCCTCAGCCGGATGTGGTTCATCTACAGCACTCTCGCGCCGTCGCTCAAAGCCTGGCCGAAACGCGGGCTCAGCGACGCAGCCGGGCCGGGGACGCTCTATGCCCAGCCCATCGAAGGGGCCGCCTTTTATCCTTTATCGGTCAAGCCGGAGAAAAAGCTCTCCGTCCAGGACGTCATCGCTTTCCAGCGCTCCGCCTTCGAAAACACGATCTATGACATGACCTGGGATCCAGCCTGGATGGTTCCGGGAGGCGGCAAGCTCGAGAAAAGCCCGATGGCGACGCCCTTCCTCGCGCCGGATATGGAAAGAGTGCTCCGCATCCGGCATCACCGGACGAGGACGTGTCCCCTTTATATAAAACCTACGACTACGGCGAATTCAGCGAGGACTCGGCCCGCTGGGCGGTGGACTTCGTCGAGAAACTGATGCTCCTGCGGTGGCAGCCGGCAGTCAAAGACTTGAGGGCGGCGAGGGATCCGGTGGAGAACGGGTTCTTCACCGACCAGACCGCGGTGGACGCCAAGGCCCAGGAGCTTCTGAAAAAGGATGCCGCCGAGGCGGCGAAATACCTAACGGACCTGACGATCTCTCGTATGGAGAAGGTCGTCAAGCTCTTCCGTGACCTCCGGAAAAAGCTCTTGACGAAATACTCGGGCGACATAGTCTAAGTTCAAGGCCCCGGCCCGGCAGATGGTTACCGAGACCTGTGTAGCGACCGTTCATGAGAAGTCTGTGCCTCTTTCGGCCAAAAAAGGCCTCGCTTGGCCAGGCCCGGGCTACTTCTTCGCTATTTGTCCTTTAATGGTCTTGTGCTGGTGCGCTCCTTTCGTTGTGTGCACCAGGAATCCCTCCTCCCCGACGAGCCACACTTCCGCCAGCACGTAATCCGTCATGTACTCCGTGTACGACGGCTCAAAGTTGCCTACCATGTCGAAGACAAGCTGAGGCGCCTCGACGGGCGGCGTTGGCTGCGCCAACCTCTTGACGAAGGGGATTTGGAATTCCTTCCCGGTCGATTCCTGCCGAAGGGTGAGCTGCCCGTCTCCATTCTGGGCCACCCAGTATTCGCCCGACGGCAACTTTTTGCCGCCCGCCTCAAATTTGAACGGGATCTTAAAAGTGCCCTGGGCGTAGGCCACAGTGCCCCCCGCGATGAATGCAAAGACAAGTATCCCGACAGCCAATGCGATCAAACGCTTCATGGGAATCCTCCCTTTTTTCTATCGCTCTACCAAATCGAAGCCTTCCAACATGTCGTCATCGGCCGAGGACTGGTCCTCAGGAACACCATTCTTCACGGCGTCTTCCATGGCCATGACAAACGTATCGATTTCCTCGAGGGTCGTGTAGACGTTCGGCGACACCCGGAGGGCCTGATAATCGAAGACTGAGTTGGGCGGGGCGCCCCCGACGAGCGGAACGACGATGATTCGGTACTTGTTCATCAGGAAACGAGCGAGCGCCCTGACGTCGATCCCGTCGATATAGACCGCCGCGACCCCCCACGCCTGAGCGGGCTCGGCGAGGTTCGTCAATACCTTGACCCGAGAATAGGCCTTGAGCGCGTTGGCCCAGCGGAGCGTCAGATAGCGCAGCCGCGCCGCCTTGCGCTCGGCCCCGATGGCCTGATGGAACGCCAACGCTTCGCCGAGCGCCGCCCGGATGGCCCACGGATGCGTCCCGATGGCCTCGAACTTGCGGATGTCGTTGTCCTGCTGTTCAGGGGCGGCCTGGAGCGGCCAGAATTTCGGGATGCTCTCCCGGCGTACATACAAGCAGCCGTTGCCGATAGGCGCCAGCAGCCACTTGTGAAGGCTGACGCCGTACGCGTCGCACTCGAGGTCGCGCAGCTTGAAGGGGAACTGCCCCAGCGCATGCGCGCCGTCGACGATCGTGACGATCCCCTTGGAGCGGGCCAGGCGGGACAGTCGCTGGACCGGGAAGAGCTGGGCCGTCAGG
>JAPKZH010000405.1 GCA_026393905.1 Candidatus Aminicenantota bacterium | reverse complement strand
TTCACCTACCAGATCGATCAGGGCCAGGCTTCGCTCAAGAGCACGCTCGACAACCTGGGGAAAACGGCTTATGCCTCGCCGATCGACGGCATCATCACCAGCCTCAGAGTGGAAGAAGGCGAAGTGGCTATGATCGGCACCATGAACAATCCCGGCACTGTGCTCATGACCATCGCCGATCTTTCCGTCATGGAAGTCGAAGTCGAAGTGGATGAAACGGATGTCGTGGGGGTCCAGATGGACCAGGAAGCCGATATCCGCGTCGATGCCTTCCCCAACCAGGTCTTCAAGGGAAAAGTCACGGAGATCGGAAGCTCCGCCCTGCAGAAATTGACGGCCGGCGCATCCACCCAGGAATCCAAAGATTTCAAGGTGGTTATCACCCTGGACAATCCGTCCAAGCTGATCAAGCCTGGGCTTTCGGCCTCGGCCGACATCATCACGGCGGAGAAAAAGAATGTCCTGGCCGTGCCCATTTCCGCCCTGGTCGTCAGGGAAAAGAAGGCAGAAGCCGCAGCTCCCGCGGAGAAAGACAAGAAGGCCAATGAAGAAGAGGGCCTTTACATCATCGAGAACAGCCGGGCTAAATTCGTCACGGTCAAAAAAGGCATCATGGGCGAGCTGATGATCGAGATCGTCTCGGGCCTCAACGAAGGCCAGGAGATCGTCGCCGGGCCTTACGATGCCCTCCGCCAGCTCAAGGACGGAACCCTGGTCAAGACCGAGGTCAAGCCGCCAGAGCAGAAGAAATGACCGCCGACAACAACATCATCATTTCCGCGGAGGACCTCTGCAAGACGTACGTCCTTGGCAAGCAAGAGGTCAAAGCCCTCTGCCACGCCACGTTCACGGTCAAAAAAAAAGAGTTCATGGCCATTATGGGGCCGTCGGGATCGGGCAAATCCACTTTGATGAACCTCCTCGGCTGCCTGGATACGCCAACCGAAGGAAAATACTATCTCAACGGCAAGCTGGTGAGCACGATGACGGAAAACGAGTTGGCCCACATCCGGAACCGGGAGATCGGGTTCGTCTTCCAGGTCTTCAACCTGCTGCCGCGAGCCACCGCATTCCGGAATGTCGAGCTTCCTCTCATCTACAAGGGTGAACGAAAGCAAGAGCGGCAGGCAAAAGTCCTCAACGCCCTGAAGCTCGTCGACATGACGGACAGGATGAACCACCGCCCGCCCGAGCTTTCCGGCGGCGAACGCCAGAGGATCGCCGTCGCCCGGGCCCTGGTCAACGAGCCGTCCATCCTTCTCGCCGACGAGCCCACCGGCAACCTGGACTCGAAAACCGGCCAGGATATCCTGAATCTTTTTCATAAGCTGAACGCCCGAGGAAACACGATCATCATCGTCAGCCACGACATGAACGTAGCCCAGCAGACGCAGCGCATTCTATTCCTCAAAGACGGCCGGATCGAACGAGAAGAGCGCAAAGGAGTGAGAGCATGAGCTTGTTCAACCGCTTCCAGGGAATCTTCTTCAGCCCTCAGCCGACCCTCAAGGGAATCTCCGAAAAGCCGGTGTGGGTGGACGCCTTGATCATCCTCCTCATCGTTTCCGCCGTCTTTGCCTATATCATAGCGCCGTATTCCAGCCAAGACACCCTCAAGGCCTGGAAAGACAACGTCAAGCTCCAGGAGAGGCTGGGAAAAGAGCGTTATGAGGCGACTATCAAGTCCCTGGAAAATCCCTCGCAGATGTCGGTGATCCTGCGGACCGTCCTTTGGAGCGCTCTGGGGTTGGCCCTCGGGCTTTTAATTTCCAGCCTCTTTCTTCTGATCATCGGCCGGCTCGTCTCGACGGAGGGCGCTTTTATCGCGGTCTTCGCCGTGCTCCTCCACGCCAACTTCATCGACAAGGTTTTTGGCAACGCCGTGAGGCTGGTTTTGATCCTGACCCGAAAGTCCGTGATCCAGACAACGACCAGCCTGGCGCTTCTTGTCCCGAAGGCGGACTTCACGTCCACCCCTTTTATTCTTTTAAGCCAGATCGATTTTTTCCAGCTCTGGATGTTCGCCGTGATAGGCTACGGTCTGTCTTTCGTTTTTAAAATCTCGACCAAGAAGGCCATGGTCATCGCCTACAGCTTTTGGTTCCTCAAGAGCCTTCTCTATATCGCCATGCTCTTCCTCAGCCGCTTGTTTTTGGGGTAAAAGCCTCCGGATAAATTAAAGGCATGAAAGAGATTTTGTTCTCCGGCTCGCTCGTCGAAGTTCCCTTCCCCCAGCTCCTTTTCAAGATTTGGCAGAACGAGCGCTCCGGCCGCCTCCGCCTTCAAAAAGGGACGGGAGAAAAAAGCCTGTATTTCGACAAAGGCCATGTCGTGGTCGAGAACGAGACGTTCTCCGATAAAGATTTCTTGGCGGCCCTCGTTAAAAAGAAGGTCATCGAGTCCGAGGAGGCGGGTGAATGCGAACGCTTCGCCGAAGAGAACAACGCCTCGCTCATCAAGGCCTTGAGCGAGCTCGGCCTGATCTCTCCCCAGCTCTTGTGGAAGCTGATCGAGTCGTTTTTCGCCAGGCAGCTTTTTTCTCTGTTCGACCTGTCCCGGGGAGATTTCTCCTTTGAGCCGGGCGACCAAGTCCAGGACCACCATCGATTCGGCCTGCTCCAAACCCATGCCTTCATTCTTCAGGGCGTCCGCCGGATGCAGAATTTCTGGATCATGGAGCAATTCCTTCCCGTCGAAGACGAGGCGATCCAGGTCTCTGCGCCCTATTTTCTCCATCTCCTCAGCCTCGAAGCCCACGAAAAATACGCCCTCCAGATCCTGAGCGGGTCGGCCAACCTGAAGTCTTTTTATGACCGGTGCGAATTGGGCAGGAGAGAAAGCCGGAAAATCCTGTTTGCCTTCTTCAGCCTGGGCATCATGAGCGTCGTCGACAAGAACCAGAAAACCAAGGCCACGACCGAATACTTCGCCTTGGATCCCGGAAAGATCCAGGCCTCCTTCGACGAAAAATGCGCCTATATTTACAAATATGTCTCTAAGGAGCTGGGCCTTGTCGCCCAAAACGTCATCAGCAAGTGCATCGAGGAAATCCGGCCTTCGCTGGGACCGCTTTTTCAAAAGATGCAGCTGCTGCCGGACGGGCGGATCGAAGTGGACGCGGCCGTCCAGACGAGCGTGAACCATCTGGCCGAAGACCTCTTCAAGAACTTGGTCAAAGGCTATGAAGAGATCCTGGTCGCCGAAGTCCTGGCCGTAAAAAAATCGTTGGGCAACGCCCACGAAACCGGCCTTGTCAAGAACCTGGAGAAGGTCGGATGCCTCTAAAAAAACGGCAGCTCTTGGCCCTCCTCGTTTTAATCACGCTCCTGGCCTTGCTTTTTATCATCAGAATTGGGGCCTGACATCAAACGCCTCATCCTCATCGTCGGCCCGACCGGAGTCGGGAAAAGCGCCGCGGCCATGGCTCTAGCCGGAGCCATCGGCGGCGAAATCATCAATTGCGACTCGATGCAGGTCTATCAGGGCTTCGACATTGGCACGGACAAACCTTCTCCCGAGGATCGGTTAAAAGTTCCTCATCATCTCCTGGATATCGTGGACGGCTTCACCCAATTTACGGCGGCCGACTTCGCCGCCCGGGCCATGGACGCGATCGAGGCTATCCTCCTAAGAAAAAATCTTCCGTTTGTCGTCGGCGGGACAGGCCTCTATTTCAAGGCGCTGCTCGACGGACTCTTTCCCGGGCCCGGCAGAGATGAAGAGACACGCCGGACGCTCGAGCAGGAAGCCGAGAAAATGGGGCTTGAGCCGCTCTGGAAACGGCTGGAGGCCGTGGACCCGGCCTACGCTAAAAAAATCGGCAAAAAAGATAAGATCCGGATCATCCGGGCGTTGGAAATCTATGCCTTGACCCTAACGCCGATATCCGAGCATTTCCTCCGGACGAAAAGCCGGCTTGAAAATTTTCATATCCTGAAAATTGGGTTAAAATTACCGAGAGAGGAGCTCTATCGCAGGATCGAGACCCGGGTCGACAGGATGTTCGAGCGCGGCCTGGTCCGGGAAGTCCAAGAACTCCTGGCCGCGGGCGTCGACAAAAAAGCGCCGCCGTTCCGGGCGCTCGGCTACAAATACGTGCTCAAGCTCGTCCGGAACGAGATCACCCCCGAGGAAGCTGTGGCCTTGACCAAGATCGATACCCGGCACTACGCCAAGAGGCAGATGACGTGGTTTGCCAAAATGAAGGACGTCAACTGGTATTCGCCGCACGACCTGCCCCCCATCGCCTATTTTCTGGAAAAAAAACCTTGAATCTCAAGACAATATCATGGACAATCCCCCCGCATCCCCCTTTAACAAGGGGGGGAGAGGCAGGATTTAATTTCATCACTCTGAGGCGATCGGAATAGTCGAACATGCCCTGAAGTCATCAGTCGATGAATAAAAAAACGTGAGTCCATGGATTTATTAGTCGCGAACGATTAGCCTGAAACATATGGAAAAAGCCATCCTGGTCAATCTCTCGACAAATCAAAAGGAGAAGCTCGAGGCCGAAGAATCCATGAACGAGCTGGCCGGTCTCGCCCTGGCTGCGGGCGCACAGGTCGTCGGCAAAGTCTGCCAGGTCCGCTCAGCCGTGAGCCCCAAGCTTTTCATCGGCGAAGGCAAGGTCGAGGAAATCAACCGGCTCAAGGACGAGCTCGGGGCCGAGCTCATCATCTTCGACCACAACCTCCGGCCCAGCCAGCAGCGAGGCCTCGAAAACGCCCTCCAGGTCAAAGTCATCGACCGGACGCAGCTCATTCTGGATATCTTTGCCCAGCGTGCCCATAGCAACGAGGGCAAGCTGCAGGTGGAGTTGGCTCAGCTGAGCTACCTCCTCCCCCGCCTCGTCGGGAAGGGGATCGCCCTTTCCCGCCTCGGCGGCAGCGGCATCGGGCCGCTGCGCGGACCCGGCGAAAAAAAGCTCGAAGAGGACCGGCGGAGGATCCAGGACCGGATCGCCAAGATCAAGCATGAGATCCGCAATGTCCAGAAACGCAGGGCGAGCCAGAGGCAGAGCCGCAAGGAAAGCCTCATCCCGCTTGTCTCCTTGGTGGGCTACACCAGCGTCGGAAAATCCAGCCTCTTCAACGCCCTGGCCCAGGAGACGACATTCACTTCGTCGCAGCTTTTCGCCACCCTCGACCCTTTGGTCCGCCGCGCCTATTTTTCGGACGGACTGTACTTTTTCCTGAGCGACACCGTCGGCTTCATCAGGAAGCTTCCCGTGGAGCTCATCACATCGTTCAAAGCCACCCTGGAGGAGGTCAACGAATCCGACTGCATCATCCACGTCATCGACCTGAGCGCCCCTGGCTCCGAGGGGCAGGCCGAAGCCGTCTCGAGGATCCTTTCGGAGATCGGGGCGAGCGGCATTCCCAGGCTCAGGGTCTATAACAAAATCGACCTTCTTCCCGACAAGGACGACCTCCTTATGAGAAACCAGCAGGCAGCGGCAGACAGCATCTATGTCTCCGCCAAGTCCGGGGAAGGCCTGCCCGCTTTGAAGACAAAGCTCCGCTCGCTGCTCTATAAAGATCTCGAAATGTTCGAGATGCGCATCCCGAAAGACCGGCAGGACATCCTCGACTCTCTGCCCCGCTGGTCCCTGGTCTTGAAAAAACAGGAGAAGGGGGATTATTATGAAATGCAGGTCATGGCCAATCCTCAGCGCATGCTCGATTACCTGCCCTATCTTGAAGGAGGAGAAAAGAATTGCGGAAAAAAACCAGTCTTCTGATAATCGTGATAGCCCTGTCGTGGGCCTGTGTGACGATGGAGCCTCCCCCGCCCCTCTCTTTCTATATCGAGAGCCCTGCGCTGGCGATGTCCGCCATGCTCTCCTTGGATGACCGGATCGCTGTGGAGGATGCCTGGAACAACCTGAAACAAGGCAAAGCCTCCAAAGCCGAAAAGATCCTGACCAAGCTCGGCAGCGCCAACCCGTTCTATTATGCCGGCCTTGGCTATGCCGCCCTTCTCCTCGAAAATCTTCCGCTGGCCGAACAAAATTTCGAGCAGGCGGTCCGGGAGCACCAGGACATGGCCTTGGCCCATCTCGGGCTGGGCCAGGTCTTCCAGAAAGCCGGAAAGGAAGAGCAGGCCTTCAACGAATATCTCGAAGTCCTCAAAAGGGACGCGGAGAATGCCTGGGCTTCGAAAGAGTCCGAAGCGATCAGGGAAAAAATGACCGCGGAGTTGCTCAAGGAAGGCAAAGCCTACGCGGACGCCGGCAACAAGGAGAAAGGCAAGGAATCTTACCTTAAAGCCCTGCACTATTCTCCGAAGTCCCAGGAAGCCCACCTCGCCCTGGCCAGGCTCTACCGGGAAGAAACAAGCTATCAGAACGCTTTGTTCCACCTGAGGACGGCCAATGCCAACGATCCCAAGAACAAGACCATTCTTCGGGATTATGCCGACACGCTCACCCTGGCCGAGCAATTTCCCAGGAGCCTGGATATCTATGAGCGCCTGCTGGAGCTCGACCCGCAGAACAAGCAGATCAAGGACCGCATCGATCTCTTGAAAAACAAGCTCGGCATTGTCGAGCTCCCCAGCCAGTACAACAATATCGGCGCCTCTGAGGCTGTGACCAAGGAGGACTTGGCGGCCCTCATCGGGGTCAAATTACGGGACGTCCTGGGCGAGACATCCCCCAAGCCTCCGGTTATCGTCGACATCACGACCTCCTGGGCCGCCCGTTTCATCCTAAAAACGACGGCCCTGGAGATCATGGATGTCTACTCCAACCATACCTTTCAGCCCAAAAAAATCATGACCCGCGCCGAAATCGCGGAAACCCTCGTCCGCCTGATCAGTCTCTTGAGAAAAAACGGGTACAAAATCATCGAACAGATTCCCATCGACCGGATCCAGATTCTGGACGTCTCGCAGGAGCATTTCTCTTTCCAGGCGATCGCCCAGGTCCTCTCCTGCCAGCTCATGACTCTTGCCCCGGACAGGACTTTCAGGCCCGAGCTCGGCCTATCGGGCCGGGAGGCAATCAAGACTTTAGATATTCTGCTTGGCTTGATAAAATAGGAACGAGAGGAAGCGTGGAATGGATAAGGACAAGCCGGAAGCTTTAAAGTCGGATATCCTGACTCTCCCGAACCTGTTGAGCCTCTTCCGGATCCTTCTCGCGCCCGTCTTCCTCTGGTCCCTGTTGAACAAAAAGGCTTTCGAGGCCCTTCTCATTTTTTTCCTGGCCGGGCTGACCGATGTGCTCGACGGATTTACGGCCCGCATCTGGCATCAGCGGTCGAAGCTCGGCACGATCCTCGACCCCGCCGGAGACAAACTGTTGATGGTGACCTCGTATGTCGTCCTCTCCCTGGCCTCGGTCGCCTCGCCCAATTTCATCCCCATCTGGCTGACCCTGGTCGTGTTTGCCAGGGACCTGCTGATCGTCACCGGCGCGTTCATCGCTTATCTGAGCTGGAGGCAGACGACATTCACCCCGTCATTGCTGGGGAAGATCAGCACGATCTGCCAGGTCGGGACGGTCTTTCTCGTGCTCCTCTTGAACTTCTACCAGGTTTCGCCCTGGTACATGGACGCGGTCTACTATCTGACGCTGCTGGCCACGCTCGCCTCCGGTGTCCACTATTTCATCTTCGGCCTGCAGACGCTCCGCGAGCGCCGAAAAGTCTAGACGAGAATTCGGTGACACACACCGAATGCGTTCCCGCCAGCTGCTCGGCGGTCGGCTTGATCCATGGTCAGAATTCGGTGTGAGTCACTGGGTTCACCCCGAATTCTCCCTCCCTCTTTACATTGGGGCCGAAATATATAGAATTGTAAAGAAGATGGAAAGGAGTGGACCATGCCAGAATTCTTGAAAAATATTCTTTGGGCGACAGACTTTTCAGAGGAAGCTCAAGAAGCTTTGCTCTACGCTCATTTCTTCGCCAAGGCTTACCAGGCCGGCCTGACGGCGCTCCACGTCGTGTCGGACTTTTCCCCGGCGCTTTATGATCCATCGCTGGCGATCACCATCGATGTCGTCAAGAGGCTTGAGGTCCTGAAAAAAGAAGCTCACGCGAAAATCGAAGCCATCGGGAAGAAAAAGAAAGTTCCTTTCCAAAAAATCGTCGTCGTCGACGGCTCCGTTTCAAAGACGATCATTGAGGTCTCGGAAAAAGAGAAGGCAGGTCTCATCGTCATGGGCAAGAAAGGGATCTCGGCCATCGATAAGCTTCTCATCGGCAGCGTCGCCAATCAAGTCCTCAGACATTCCTTGATCCCGCTTCTCCTGACCAGGAAAAGGGAGGGAAAGCCCCGGGTCAAAAAAATTCTTGTCCCCACGGATTTTTCTCCACGGGAAAACCTCGAACGGGAATTCGCCTGGAGACTGGCCAAAAGCTTCGGTGCTTCGCTGACCTTTCTCCATGTCTTCGAGCTCCAGGACCGGCTGGCCCAATGGGAGCTGGAGGAGATGTTCAAAGCGCTCTTGGCCAAGCTTCAACAGAGAGAAAAGAAAGAAAAAGAGGATATCAAAATCAAGGAAGAAGTCACCCGGGCCATGGAAGCCTGGTCCGGCATTGTCGAATATGCCGAGACGAATCACTTCGATCTCATCGTGATGTCCTCGATCGCGCGGAAACTGGGGCGCTTCTTTTTGGGCAGCACGACCGAAAAAGTCATCTCCCTGTCCGACGTTCCGGTCTTTGCCATCCCCCCGCGCGAAAGCCTCAAGCCTTAGGCCTTTTATTTTAGGTTCTTGTCGACGAATCCCTTCCGGAGCAGCGTCCGCCAGAGGATCTTGAGGTCCAGGGAGAAGGACCAGTTCTGGATGTAATAAAAATCATACTCCAGCCGTTTCTCGATCGATGTGTCCTGCCTCAAGCCATGGATCTGAGCCCATCCCGTGATCCCGGACTTGACCTTATGGCGGAGCATGTATTTCGGTATTCTCTCCGTGTACTCCTTGACGAATTCCGGCCGCTCCGGGCGCGGCCCGACAAGGCTCATCTGGCCTTTGAACACATTGCGGAGCTGGGGAAGCTCATCGATGCTGTATTTCCTCATGAACCGGCCGATTGCCGTTATCCGCGGGTCATCAGGCTTGCAGATCACGGGGCCGCTTTCTTTTTCGGCATCGCAGATCATCGTCCGGAACTTATGGATGATGAAACGCTTGCCGTCCACGCCCACCCGCTCCTGATGATAGAACGCAGACCCTTTGGAGGTCAGCTTCACGATCAGCCCGATGACGAGCCAGAAAGGAAAAAGGATGGCGATGGCCAGGCCGGAAAGGACGATGTCCGCGATCCTTTTGATGACCCGGTTGGCCCCCCGCAAGGGGACTTCATCGATCGAGATGACGGGGAATCCGTCCAGGTCCTGGATATTGGCCTTGAGGGTGAGCAGTTGGAAGAGGTCGGGAATCAAACGCACATTCACCGGATATTTGTTGACGATCTGGAGAGTCTCCAGGATCTTCGAGTAGTTGCTGAGGTCCAGGGCGACATAGACCTCGTCGATACCGTGACTTTCGATGACCCGGCCGATATCCTCGATCCGTCCCAGCACCGGAACGCCGCCATCCACCTCCAGAACCTCTTCGACGGGCCGCTCATTGTCCAGGAAGCCCTTCAGGACGAAGCCCAGGTCTTTATACCCAAGGATTTTTTGGGCGACCGAACGCCCCATTTCGCCGGCGCCGACGATCAGCACGTTCTGAAGATTCAGGCCGCGGGCGTAGCGCTTTTTCATGAGGTAATAGATCTGGTTCCTGAGGATGGAAATCGTGAAAATGACCCCGACAAAATAGACCACCAGGAAAACGCGGGAAGGCTCGATGAGCGTCAAGCGGAACAGGGCCAGCTTGCCCCGGCTGTAGGTGACGAGCAAGGCCATGACGGCCAGAATGAACAGGATGGTCAGCCCGGCGTTCAGGCTGATGAAGAAGAAGTCGTCGATCTTTGTCCGCCGCAGCCGGCTCCTGTAAAACCCCTGGAAATAAAAGATGACCAGATGGGTGGCCAAGAAAAGAGGCAGGACGATGAGATAGGAACGGAACGGCGGGATCCCTTTGGCCGGGTCGACGGGGAACACGTAGCTGTAAAACCGCAAACCGTAGGAATAGAGAAACGAAGCGATGATGGCCAGGCTGTCGCTCAGGACGAACAGCCCGACCAGGCGGGCTTTATGTCTTGCGATCACTTCGTTTCCTTGAACTCCAGCCATTTTCGGCGGATATAGGCCTGGACTTTCTCCTTGAAAATGTCCCGTGAGAATTTCATGGCGTGGGATCTGACTTCAGGTTTATTAAATTCTAAGCCCTGGAATTTGTCAAGCGCGGCCAGGAGGCTTTCGACCTTCGGCTCGGGGAAAAACAGCCCCGTCTTTTCGGCAATGACGGTTTCAAGGGCTCCGCCCCTGCCCAGAGCGATCACGGGGGTCCCGCAGGCCTCGGCCTCAAGAGCCGTGATGCCGAAGTCCTCCTCGCCCGGAAGGATGAGCGCCCGGGCGTTCTGGTATAGACAGAGGAGCGAGGAAGAGTCGACGGCGCCCAGAAATTCGGTATTCGCCCCGGCGAGCCTTCTGAGCTTCTTGTCGTCGGGCCCCTGCCCTACGATCTTGAGCCGGCCGCCGAAGCGGCTAAAGGCCGCGATGGCCAGGTCGATCATCTTATAGGGGACGAGCGCGGAGACGATCAAGTAATAATCTTTGGGCCGGCCATCGGCGGGCCGGAAGAACTCGGTATCCACGGGCGCAGGGACCACGTCGGCGTCGCGCCGGTAGTACTTCCGGATCCGCCGGGCGACATTCTCGGAATTGGCCAGGAAATGGTCGACCCGCGCCGAGGCCGACTCATCCCACATTCTCAGGTAATGGATGACGGGAGGAATGAGGATCCTGGAAAAGACGGGCAGTCTTCGCGGCGAAAAATAGGCGAAATACTGGTTCCATGCGTAGCGCATCGGCGAATGGATGTAAGAGATGTGGAGCGCGTCCGGGCGGGGAATGACGCCCTTGACCACGCAGTGGGAGCTGGAGATGACGAGTTCATATTCCTGCAGGTCGAAGAGCTCCGCGGCCAGGGGAAAAAGGGGAAGGTAAGAGCGGTAATGTCCTTTCAAAAAGGGCAGCCGCTGGAGAAAGCTCGTCCTGATGATGCGCTTTTCGATGTCAGGGGCCTGGCTTCCCGGAAAATGAATGAGCGTATAGATGGGCGCCCGGGGAAAAATCTCGGCCAGGACCTCCAGGACTTTTTCCCCCCCTCGCCGGCCGGTCAGCCAGTCATGGACGAGGGCGACCTTGATATTCTCCATTTGAGTTGATTATAAGGGGGGGGTCGGCAATTGTCAATTTTGGCAGGCTCAGGGTAAGCATCTCCGTTTGTATGATCTCAAGAAGGCATTAGTATCGCCCCTTGCCCCCTGGGGAACCAGTCCCGTCGGTTCCCCCCGTCGGAAAACCGACAGGCCCCCCCTCCGCTATGGGTGCTTCAGGGCGATACTAATGCCTTCTTGAGATTAAATATTCGGAGTTTTTTTCAGGCTCCGGCGGTCAGCGAGCCGTTGCCGCGCGAAACAGCCTCAGATAGAGTTGCTCGGTCTCTTCAATCATTTTGGACAGGGTGAATGAGCGTGGGATCGTCGCCTTGGCCTTCTCTCCGAGTTTATGAGCGAGATCTTTGTCCCGGAGGAGCCGGAGGATGGCTTCCGCGAGTTTCTCGGGATTTGCCGGCGGGACCAGAAGGCCCGTTTCGCCGTCCCGGATGACTTCCCGCACTCCGTCAATGTTGGTGGCGACGAGGGGCTTGCCCATGGCGGCCGCCTCGAGCAATGCCAGGGGCAGCCCTTCCCATAGCGACGGAAGCACGAAAACATCAAAAAGCGAAAGAAGCTCCCTTGCCTCCCTCCGTTCCCCGAGGATGACGAAAAATCTTTGGAGGCCGAGTTTTTGGGCTTCAATCCGAAGCGTCCTCTCCAGAGGCCCGCCTCCGACGACGACGATTTTCGCCCCGGGCGAGCCGCGGTGGATGTGTCCGGCCGCCCGCATGAGGTCGATGATCCCTTTCTGCCTGTGGAGGCGGGCGACGGTCCCCACGATCGGCGGGTCCAATTTCAGCTTCCACTTCAATTCTCTCTTTGTTTTTTCAAAGGCCTCCGTTTCCTCGAACCGGGCCGAATCGATCCCGTTTTTTATCAAGATCCTCTTCGCTCCAGGCACCAGCTTGTGCTGTTCGCCTGCTCTGAGATCCGCCTCGGAGACAAAAATGACCGCATCCGTCCGGCGCGAAAGATGCCTTTCGAGAAGAATATGGAGGTATCGAAGGGCTTTGTTCCGGTAATGGAGATAGTGGATGCCGTGAAGCGTATGGATAACAACGGGCGTTTTGCTTTTTCCGGCGGCCCGACGGCCGAACAACCCGGCGATTCCGCCGTGAGTATGGAGGATATCGATTTCGTTTTCGACAAGGATGCGCCTGATTTTTCGGGTCATGGACGGGCTGAATGTTTTCTTGAACGGCACCGGAAGAAAGCCGAGGCCGAGATGCCGGGCATCATCGGCCAGGGGCCCGCCGTCCCTGGCCGATATCAGGGCTTCAAATCGTTCTTTGTCCAGATGGGAGGCCAGGGCGAGAAGCGCTGCCTGTCCGCCGCCCAGGGAGGGCCGGTCGATCATTTCCAGGACTCTGATCTTTCTCATGCGCCCTTTCGGCGGCCTTCGAGCAATCGGCCATATTGTTCCCGAAGCCATTGCCCGGACTCGCCCCGGAACTTTCCGCGCCAAGCCATGAGCCGGAAATTCAGCCTGAGGTAAAGGCGGAGCAGGAACCGGGAGGCCTTCGAACTATGTTTATTGTAGAAAACCAGCTGGCTTTTTCTATATTCGAACCGGCCCGCGACAAGAGGCGTGGAGGTCGTCGCGCCGCCGACATGGAGGACTCTCGCTTGCGGCAGATAGACAAGCGTCCAGCCGGCTTTTTTGATTCTGAGGCAGAGATCGATGTCTTCAAAATAAATAAAAAAGTCCTCGTCGAAGCCCGCCGCGTCGAGAAGCGCCGGCCGCCGGGCCAGAAGACAGGCGGCGCTCAGCCAGCCGACGTTCCTCTTTTTCCGGCTCCATTTCAGGGCGAATTTGTAATATGGATTCAAGACAAGTTTCTGCAGCAGCTCCGAAAAGAAGCTCACCCGCCGGCCGAAAGAAACCTGGTAAGAATTGCTCCCTCGCAAGAGCGCCGGGCCGACGGCGCCGGCCTTAGGATCGGATCTGAGCTCTTCCAGCAGCCGGCCCAGGGCTCCGGGCTGGACGGCCGTATCCGTATTAAGGAACAGTATAAATTCTCCCCGGCTTTCCCGGATCCCCTGATTATTGGCCCTGGCGAAGCCGAGGTTGACGTTGTTGGCGATCAGCTTGACCTTCGGAAAGTGGCGGGCGATATAGGCTTGGCTCCCGTCCGCGGAGTCGTTATCGACGACAATGACCTCATAATGTAGGGAGCCCGAGGTATTTTCTATGGAAGATAGGCATTCGCCCAGGTGCGGCCGATCATTGAAATTGACCAGGACGACCGAGAGTTCCATCATTCGGCCGTGATTATCCGTTGGGCTTCCCGGATCCGAGGCATTCATCGATCACCCTCTCGATTTTTTGGACCTGTTCCTCCAGCGAGTATTTTTCCCGGACCGTTTGCAGCCCCCGATGTATCACCTGGAGGGCTTTGCCCGGATTGTGTAATATGTCGGCCAAGGCCTGCCCAATCTGTCGGGGCTGCCTCGACTCGATCAGATATCCGTCCTCCCCGTGCCGGATGATCTCGGGAATCCCTCCGGCGCTGACGGCCAGCACGGGAACTCCCGCCGCCATGGCATGCAGCGCCACCCGGCCGAACGATTCCACCACGGAGGCGATGACCATCACCCTCATCAGGCTCAAGAGGTCGGGCAGATCGCGCCGGTAGCCCAGGAAACTGACGTGATTCTCGAGGCCTCTCCGGCCGACCAGGCTTTGCAGGCTGCGATAATAGCGGGCGTCCTTGACATCGCCCACGACCAGCAGCTTGATTCTCGGAAATTGGGGCAAGAGGTCCGCCACGGCCTGAATGACTTCTCGCTGCCCTTTTCCCTCATAGATCTTTCCGACGACGCCGATGACGGCGTCGTCTGTGCGAATCCCCAGAGCCTCCCTCAAAATCGTCTCCCGGAACACATCCCGTTCCCTGCCGATCGTCTCGATCCCGTTATTGATGAGGACAATCCGCTCGAGGTCCCGGAACGCTTTCAGCGTCGCCCGGGAATTGACGATGATTCTCGAGGAATACCGGGTGATGAGCGCGGCCAAGGCGCGGCGGCCGAAAAGAAACCGGAGGATCACTCGTTCTCCTCTTAGAATCTCATGGATAGCCCAGATATGGGGAACGTGCGCTCTTCGGGCGGCCAAGGCGCCGATGCTGGCCGCTGCGGAATTGGAAAAAACTAGGTCGATTTTTCGGCTGCGGATCAGCCGCGACAGCCGGAAAACGCTCCGGAGATTGAAGAGCCAGGCCAGAGGCTGTTTCCACACCCTGGTAGGTTCCGTGATCCACCACTTCATCGGCACGATTTCGGTGTCCGCGCCCAAGAGCCTTGATTCCTCTTCAAGAAGGCCGGCCCGGGGCGCGGCGACATGCAGGCCGTACTTCTGCCGGTCGATGTTTTTGAGGGTGTCCAGGAGCCAGAGCTCGGCGCCGTTGAGTTCGGAGGAATGCGACACAAAAAGGATGTTTTTCATGCCCGCCCCGACACGGACCGGTAGAATTCCAAGGTCTCCACCGCGGTTTTTTCCCATCGAAAATCCAGCGCCCTCGTCCTGCCCTTCTCGATCAAATCCCGCCTCATGTCTTCATCCTCCAAGACCCGGATCATTTTTTCGGCCATATCCTCCGGGTTCTCGGGATCAAAAAAACAAGCGGCATCTCCGGCGATTTCGGGCATGGCCGTAACGCCCGAGGCGACGACGGGCACCCCGCTGGCCATGGCCTCGAGGAGAGGCAGGCCGAATCCCTCACAGAGTGAGGGGAAGATAAAGGCCGAGGCGGCCTGGTAAAAAATTCTCAATTCATGGTCGGGCCGGTAGCCGAGGATCCTGACCCAGGGTCCGATGTTGCGGGCGATGATCTTGGCCAGGAGGTTGTCATGGTCATCGCCCCTTCTTCCGACCAGGACAAGCGGGATCTTTTTGTATCTCTGATGAACGAGGATCAGGGCATCCATCAAATTCAAAAGATTCTTGCGCGGTTCGGTCGCCCCGACAAAAAGAAGATACTCCGGAGGAAGATCAAAAGCCCGCCGGGCCGCCTCGAGCTCTCCGCGGCTGGCGGCCGTCTTCAGATAAATGCCGTTCAGTCCCAGGTAGGTCACCTTGATCTTGTTTTCGGTAAGCCCGAACTTCTCGATCAAGGCCTTCTTTGTGTATTCGGAGATGGTAAGGACACCGTCGGCGATCCGCAGGGAGCGTTTCGTGCCTTTTAAGAAATGCCTCCTGGCTTCCCGGTCCGCCTTCCCCGGAAAATCCATGAAGAACAGGTCGCAGACCGTGACGATTTTTTTCCCTTTGGTCGGAAGGATGATCGGGGTCGGAGAGTGGGTCAGGTCCAGGTCGGTCTTGAAGACAGAGTCCAGGCGGGGCCGGCCCAGCTTATACCAGAGAAAATTGACGGCCTTCACCGGCCAGCGCAGATCTCGGAAATCGCCCTTTTTGAAAGACGGGATCTTGGACGGATCGAATCGGTCTTTCCAGGACGCGGAAAAAAGATAGTATTCATTCTCGGAATCCAGGCGGGCCAGCTCGGTCAGGAGGTTTTTGAAATAGACTCCGACGCCCGTTTCTTGCTTGAGAAAGGGGCGGATGTCAAACCCGATGCGCATTTTGTCTAAATGTATGCTCAAAGCCCTCCCCTTGTCAAATCAAGGCTCGGGGTATGCCGCACAGAGCCGGGCGGCATACCCCTCGCCCAGCGATAAAAGGAGTGCTGGGTCGGCCGCCGATTTCATCTTGCTTATTTAAATCAGCAGTGCTATAGTTTTTTCCAATGACCTTCATAACCAAGGAGTCATTATATGACGTTCGACAAAATCTCTCAGCGCATTGATTCTTTCCGCGATGATATGGTCAATTTGCAGATCAATCTGGCTGCGGTCCCGGCCATTGCGCCTGCGAGCGGCGGCGAAGGAGAGGAAAAGAAAGCAGCCGTCCTCGTCAAATTCCTCCAGGAAAACGGGTTCCAGGGCATCGAGGTCATCAAGGCCCCGGATCTCGATGCCCCCTCCGGATCCCGTCCCAACATCCTGGCCTACTACCGGGGAAAAAGCTCGGCCAAGACCGTTTGGATCATGACCCATACGGATGTCGTCCCGCCGGGCGAATTGTCGCTCTGGAGCGGCCACCCCTTCAAGCCATGGGTCGAAGCCGGAAAAATATACGGCCGCGGCGTCGAAGACAACCAGCAGGACATGGTGGCTTCGATCTATGCGGTCAAAGCCTTTCAGGCAGAGGGCATCAAGCCCAATTTCGATATCGGCCTGGCCTTGGTCGCGGATGAAGAGACGGGGAGCGAAAAAGGCATCGGCTACGTCCTCCATCATTCCAATGTTTTTCGGCATAAGGACATCATCATCGTCCCAGACGCCGGAAACGAAGACGGGACGCTGATCGAGGTCGCCGAAAAAAGCATTCTCTGGCTGAAATTCAAGACCCTGGGCAAACAGGCGCATGGGTCCATGCCGGAGAAAGGCATCAACAGCTTCAAGGCCGCTTCTTTTCTGGTCACCGAGCTCAACAATCTTTACCAGGAATTCCCCACCAATGATCCTCTCTTTGACCCTCCGATTTCTACGTTCGAGCCGACCAAAAAAGAGGCGAACGTTCCCAACATCAACACGATCCCCGGCGAGGATATCTTTTACATGGACAGCCGGATCCTTCCCAATTACAAGGTCGAAGAGGTCGAGGCCAAGATCAAGGAGTTTTCCGCCAAGATCGAAGACCGGTTCAAGGTCAGAATCACCATCGAGGAGCACCAGAAGGCCCTGGCCGCCCCGCCCACCTCCGCCAAGGCACCCGTCGTCACGGCCTTGGAAAAGGCCGTCAAGAAAGTCTATGGGACAGACGGAACGGCGATGGGGCTCGGCGGAGGAACCGTGGCCGCCCTTTTTCGAAGAGCCGGGTTTGAAGCCGCCTGCTGGTCCCGGATCGATGAAACGGCTCATCAGCCCAATGAATATTGCATCATCGACAATATGGTAGGAGACGCCAAAGTCTTCGCCCACATTTTCTTACAAGAATGAGAAGGGGGCCGGCCGCCGCATTTGACAATTCAAGCCCCAGGAGAAGATGCCCCATTTATCTCTCCGGTTTGTCAGATGGGCAGGCCTGACCCCGATTCAAGGAGCTTAGCATGTCTGATCACATCCTCGTCCTATCGACAGTCCCCTACGAGCAGAAAGGGTGGGAAATCGCAAGGACTTTGGTCCAGGAGAGACTGGCCGCTTGCGTTACGGTCTCCGCTGTCTGCCGGTCTTTCTACTGGTGGGAAGACAGCATTTCTGAAGAAAAAGAATGCCTGCTTTTTGTGAAAACCAGATCCGTACTCTATCCCCGGCTCGAGGCTAGGCTCAAGGAGATCCATCCCTACACGGTTCCCGAAATCATCGCCCTTCCCATCGATCACGGTTCTGAATCCTATTTGAAATGGATGAATAAAGAGACGCGGGGAATCCAGGAAAAATAGGGAATTCGTCAGCCCAGAAAATTTCTTTACATCCGCTCGCCAGGCTTTTCAAAATTTTCTTTCCAGAGTTTATCTTTTCATTTATTTGCAATCATTTAAGCGGATTATGGATTCTGGCATTGAAATTGCTGGATAAAGGGTATGCATCGTTTTTTCCCGCCAGCCGGCTTGATCGATATTCTCAAGGCTGTGGAGAAGGCCAGAACATTAGCCCGCTAGCCGGCTTCTACAAAGCATATTTTCGCTGGGCCTTCTGGGCGGCCTCGATGGTGTTGAGATGGACGGCGACGCTGTCCTCGACATCCCGGGCATAGCCCCCCGCAAACAGCACGACGAGAGGAATGCTCAGGCGTCTCGCTCCCTCGATGATGATCCAGTCCCTTTCCATGAGCCCGTGCTTGGTGATCATCAATCCGCCCAATTGGTCACTCTCAAGCGGGTCGGCGCCGGCGAGATAAAAAACTAGGTCGGGCTTGAATTTGCGATACAGGCGGGGGAAATGCTCTCGGAGGGCGGCCAGATATTTCTCGTCTCCGTCACCCGCCCAAAGCCCCACATCCAGGCTGCTGGAGGGCTTGTCGGCCGGATAAATATCCATCTGATGGATGGAAAACGTAAAGGCATAATCTTTTTTGGCAAAAATAAAAGCCGTCCCGTTCCCTTGGTGAAGGTCGCAGTCCACGACCATGGCCTTTTTTATCTTTCCCTCGACCCTCTGCTTCTCGAGCGCCACCGCCACATCATTCAAAATGCAGAATCCCTCGCCGTGGTCCGGAAAGGCATGATGCAGGAGGGCGTCGTCGCTGGCCGGCTGCGGAACAACGAAATTCTCCTTTTTCACTCCCAAAGACAGGAGTTTTTCATAGACGAGCCTGTATTTTTTGACCGGAAAAACGTGTTTTCCGATGTCCACCATCCAGTAGTCCTCGCTGTAGATGAACTTGAAAGGGAATCTTTTTCCGAAGAAAAGATCGAGCAGTCCCATGGGCAAGTAAGCATACCACAGCCCCAGAAAAACTCAAGCGCGTAAGCTGAAATGTGATATAATACTTGACTTATAAAAACGGCTTTCCAAGGCCCGTGGCGATATCCATCATCAAGGAGGCCTCGTTGAGCGTCTATCGCATCGAACGACATCCTATCCTGACGCCCGCTCCTGCCGAAGACATCAATTTCTACTGGAAAGGCCAGCCGCTCAGCGCCAAAAGGGGCGAGACGATCTCCTCCGCCCTCTTCGCTCACGGGGAGAGAATCTTCAGCTATCATTATAAAGATCATGCTCCCCAGGGCATCTTCTGCGCCAACGGCCAGTGCGCCCAATGCCTGGTCCTGGCCGACGGCTTGCCGGTCAAGGCCTGCATGGAACTGGTCCGGCCGGAGATGCGCGTCGAACCCGTCGACGGCCTGCCCGAGCTCCCCCCCGTCACGGAGCCTGTACCTATGTGCTCCATCGATGAGCTGAGTGTGCCGGTGTTGATCATTGGCGGCGGCCCGGCCGGCCTGTCCGCCGCCATCGAGCTCGGCAAGCGAGGCATCGAAACCTTGCTCGTGGACGATAAGCACCGCCTGGGCGGCAAGCTTGTCCTCCAAACGCACCGTTTCTTCGGCTCCTACGACATGGTCTACGCGGGAACGCGGGGCATCGACATCGCGACCAAGCTCGAGAGCGAAGTCCGCGGATTCCCGAGCGTGCGCATCTGGCTCCAGAGCGCGGCCTTGGCCGTCTTCAGCGACCAGAAAGTCGGCATCCTGGCCGAAGGCCGGCGCTATATGTTGGTCAAGCCGCAGGTCGTGCTGGTGACGGCGGGGGCTCGAGAAAAATCCCTGGCCTTTCCAGGGAACACGCTTCCCGGCGTCTACGGGGCCGGCGCCTTTCAGACGCTCGTCAACCGCGACCTCGTCCGCTCGGCCGAAAAACTCTTCATCGTCGGCGGCGGGAATGTCGGGCTTATCGCCGGATATCACGCCCTCCAAGCCGGCATTCCGGTCGTCGGCCTTGTCGAGGCCCTGCCCGAATGCAGCGGCTACAAGGTCCACAGAGACAAGCTCCACCGGTTCGGCGTTCCCATCTACACCTCCCACACCATTCTCAGCGCCAACGGAAAAGATGCGGTCGAATCCGTGACGATCGCCAAGGTCGACGAGCGCTTCCGCCCCGTCCCGGGAACGGAGCGATCGTTCGCCTGCGACACCATCCTCATCGCCATCGGCCTCGATCCGGTCAACGAATTTTATCTCAAGGCGGAAGAATTCGGGATGAAAGCCTTCGCCGCCGGCGACGCCGAGGAGATCACCGAAGCCTCGGCCGCCATCTTTTCTGGAAAGATCAAAGGCCTGGAAGTCGCCCGCGTTCTTGGCTGTGACGTCGGCGAGATCAAGAAAGAATGGTACGAAACGGCCGAGGTCCTAAAGTCGAAGCCCGGGAAAACGGCCCCGGAAGAATATCCTCGGGAAGAAAGCGGAGTTTTTCCGGTCCTCCATTGCGTCCAGGAAATCCCCTGCGACCCGTGCACGACGGTCTGCCGCCACAATTTGATCTATATCGATTCAAGCGACATCCGCCGCCTGCCCTATTTCGCGGTCCAAGAGGGCGAAAAAGGCTGTACCGGCTGCGAAAAATGCGTCACGATCTGCCCGGGGCTTGCCGTCTCCCTTGTCGACTATCGCAAAGACCCCCAATTTCCCACGGTCACCATCCCGTACGAATTCCTCAAAGACAGCCTCGAGGCCGGCGATGCGGTCACCGTGCTCGACACGGAAGGAAACGAACTCGGCCGTGTCGAGGTCATCGGCGTCCGGGCGATCAAGGTCAATGACCGGACCGTGCTGGTCAAGCTTAAAGTCCCACGCGCCTACGCCAAGAAGATCGCGGGCATCCGCGTCCAGGAAGACCTGGTCACAAAACCCATGGACCGCTACGTCGAGCGCACGGCCGACGACACCATCGTCTGCCGCTGCGAGCGCGTCTCGGCCGGCGAGATCCGGACGCTGATCAGACAGGGCTATTGCGACATCAACGAAATCAAGGCCGTCACAAGAGCCTGCATGGGCTCCTGCGGCGCCAAGACATGCACCCCGCTCATCCACCGCCTGTTCCGAGAGGAAGGCATTCCAGAAAAAGACATCGTGGACCAGCCCCAGCGTCCCCTGTTCATGGAGGTGCCTCTGGGCACCTTTGCCGGCTGCGAAGACAAAAAAGAAACGGAACATGACCAGTTCTAAAAAGTCCTTTGACGTCATCATCGTCGGCGCCGGCAGCGTGGGAACGCCGACGGCCATGTTCCTGGCCGAGGCAGGGATCCGGACTCTTGTCATCGATAAGTTCTCGAGCGCCGGCCAGGGATCGAACAAGCATGCCATCGGCGGCCTGCGCGCCACGCACTCCGACCCGGCCAAGATCCGCATCTGTTTGAGAAGCCTCGAGATTTTTAGCGCGTGGAACGGTCGCACCGGAGAGAGCCTGGAATGGCACAAAGGCGGATATGCCTTCGTCGCCTATGCCGAGCGGGAAGAGAAGATCCTGAAGGAGCTGCTGATCGCCCAGAAAAAGCACGGGCTCAACATCGACTGGCTCGATAAAAAGGAACTCCTCGACATCATACCGGACCTGAAACCGGAAGATCTCATCGGCGGAACGTTCTCGCCCGATGACGGCCATGCATCGCCGCTCCTCTCCGCCCACGCTTTTTACACGCACGCCAAGCGGGCAGGCGCGGAATTCCATTTCCGTGAGTCCGCGACCGGCCTGATCATCGAAGGCGGCCGTGTCCGCGGGATCAGGACGGACCAGGCCGAATACGGGGCCGAGATCGTCATCAACGCCGCCGGGCCATGGGGAGCGGAGGTGGCCCAATGGGCCGGAATCGATGTTCCCGTCCGCCCGGACTCCCACGAAGGGGCCGTGACCGAGCCGGTGGCCCGCTTCCTCGATCCCATGGTCGTCGACATCCATCCGACGGATGCCTCGACGAACTATTATTTCTTCCAGCACGCTACAGGACAGGTCATCTTCTGCATCACGCCGAACCCAAGTATCTGGGGGTTCGACACCAGGGAAACGAGCTCGTTCCTGCCGCTGGTGGCCAACCGGATGGTGAACATCATGCCGAGGCTCAAAAACATCCGGGTCAGGAGGACCTGGCGAGGTCTGTACCCGATGACGCCGGACGGCGCCCCGCTCGTCGGCTGGGCCAGGGAAGTCCAAGGCTTTCTTCTTGCCGTCGGCATGTGCGGCCAGGGCTTCATGATCGGCCCGGGACTCGGCGAGATGCTCGTCCACTTGGTCAACATGCCTAGAATGAGGAAACAGACGGCTTTCATCCTTCTCGTATTTTCTTTCAGCGTCCTGATCCCCGCGTTTTCCGCCGCCCAGGACCGGCTGAAAACGTACCCGGGCTACGAGCAGTATCAGAAAATGAGCAAGGAAATCCAGGGCGCGGTCAAGCTCGGGACCCTGCAGCAGGTGACGTGGAAAGACGGCGGGAAAGCCTTTGAATACACCAAGGATAGCAAAATTTGGCTTTATGACATCAAGTCCAAGAAGACGACCGAGGTTGGTGCGGCTAAACCCCCCGCCAAGCCTGAAGGCTTTGGCCGACCCGCCGGATTTCCAGAACGCGGCCGGCAGTTTTCCGAGGCGATCTCGCCCGACAAGAAGCTCAAGGCCTTCTACCGCGACCGCAACCTCTGGCTGAGCGATGCCGACGGCAAGAACGAGTTCGCCGTCACGACAGAAGGCAACGAGAAGGCGCGCACCAAGTACGGCTCGGGCAGCTGGGTGTACGGCGAGGAGTTGAACCAGAACTCGGCCATGTGGTGGTCGCCCGACAGCAAAAAGATTGCT
>JAPKZH010000667.1 GCA_026393905.1 Candidatus Aminicenantota bacterium | reverse complement strand
ATGATAGTCCCGGTCTCCGCCGTCCCGATAGACGGCCTTGGGAAGGACGATATCGATGGGCCGGGCTTCTGCCAATTGCCGGTCATAAGAGCCCGCGTTGTCCCTCCTTTTTTGCGACCAGCCGTCCAAATATTTCATTTTCACGGTGAGGACCGCCGCTTGAATGGCATCCAGGCGGAAATTCCCGCCCACGATCTTATGATAATATTTTGGCTTGGCGCCGTGAACTCGAAGGACCTTCACTCTCTCATAGAGAACCTCATCATTTGTGACGACCATGCCGCCGTCTCCGAAACCGCCCAGGTTTTTCGAGGGGAAAAAAGAAAATATTCCCAAATGGCCGATCGCCCCGGCCCGCCGGCCCCGGTATTCGGCGCCCAGGGACTGGGCGGCGTCTTCGATCACGATCAGTCCATATTTTGAGGCGATCTCCATGATGGGCTGCATATCGGCACACTGCCCGAACAGGTGGATGGGGATGATCGCTTTGGTCCGGGCCGTCACGGCCGCTTCGATTTTCTCGGGGTCGATATTGTATGTCACCGGGTCGATATCGACAAAGACGGGGACCGCCCGAAGCCTGGCGATGACCCCGGCCGTGGCAAAAAACGTGAAGGGCGAAGTGATGACTTCATCTCCGGGGCCGATGCCGAGGACCATGAGCGAGATGAGCAGGGCATCCGAGCCGGAGGAGACTCCGACCGCGTGCTTGACATTGGAATAGGCCGCGATCTTTTTCTCGAGCTCCTCGACTTTGGGCCCTAGGATAAACAGCTGGCTTTCCAGGACCTCGTCCAAGGCCGCCCGGATTTCTTCCTTGATGGAAGCGTACTGAGCTTTGAGATCAAGCAAGGGAACATGCATGGAACTTTCACCTCAAGAAATATTTGGTTGCGGCTCGTCCGCAACTTCCTTGACCGTGCCATTCTCGAGTTTATACGTCTTACGGCATTTTTCGCAAAACGCGTATCCATCCCGATTGAAAACCAATTTCCGCCCGGCCTCGCTCATCCAGCCGACGATCGTAGCGGGATTTCCCACGACGAGGGCATAATCAGGGACATTCTTCGTCACGACGGCTCCTGCCCCGACAAAAGCAAAGCGTCCGATGGTCAGGCCGCAGAGGATCGTACAGTTCGCCCCGAGAGAGGCTCCTTCCTTGACCAACGTCTTCTTGTAGAATTTTGACCCGGCTTGGGGATATTTGCTGCGAGGATCGGTGATGTTGGTGAAGACCATCGACGGCCCGCAAAACACGAAGTCCTCCAGGGTCACTCCTTCGTAGACAGAGACGTTGTTCTGGATCTTGACAAAGTTGCCGATCGTGACGTTGTTGGCGATGTTGACGTTCTGGCCGAGGACGCAGGATTTCCCGATCCGGCTCCCGGACTGGACATGGGAAAAGTGCCAGATCTTTGTCCCGTCGCCGATTTCGACATGATCATCCACAACGGCCGTCTCATGGACAAAATATTTCTTTTCCCCTCCCGATCCCAGACGGCGGACGCTGCCGTTTTCTCTGAGAGAGTCCTGGCAGGCTTCCAGGATCTTGAGAACCCTGAGCCCGTTGTCGCCGTCGGTCTTCGGCGTCCTGCGGGATCGAACGCATTCCAAAAAGTGTTCGCATTCGGCCCGGAGCGGCTCGGTTTGGGGAATTTCGATGCGCTCTGGCTTTTCCGGGTGGGGGACAGGCAGACGATCGATCCAATCGATCTTATGGCTGTAGGCGAAGAGCTTGTCTTTGGGTTCGACATCGTCAAACATCATCATCTTTTTGTCCCCGATGACGACCAGCTTCTGCTCTTTATACGGGTGGAGCCAGCTGACAAAAATATGGGCTCTGGCCCCGCTCGGAAAATCCATGTTCGTCACCGTCACGTCCGTGATATTGGGATTCAGGTAATTCCCGCCATGGGCCGCCACCTGCGTCGGCATTTCGTTCAAAAGATAGAGAATGGCCGAGATGTCGTGGGGCGCAAAACTCCACAGGATGTTCTCTTCGGTCCGAAACTTGCCCAGATTCAGGCGCGTGGAATAAATGTAGTGGATTTTTCCCAGGGCTCCGTGGTCGATGAGCTCTTTCAATTTATTGATGGCTGCATGATATTCCAGGATGTGCCCCACCATGAGGACCTTTTTCTTGTCCTTGGCCAAGGCAACAAGCTCTTGGGCGTCTTTCGTGACCAGGGCGATGGGCTTTTCGACAAAGACGTCTTTTTCTGCCAGCAGAGCCTCTTTGGCCAGTTCGTAATGGGTAGCCGCCGGTGTCGAGATGACGACGGCCTTGATGGTGGAATCCTGGATTAAATCGCGATGGTCCTGAACCGCCTGGACAGCGGGATATTTGTCCTGGATCGCCTGCAGGGCTTTTTGATTAATATCACAGACGGCCTTCAGGGCGTTCAACTCATTAAAATTCCGGACAAGATTCTTTCCCCAGGAGCCGCACCCGATGACACCGATTGTCGGTTTCATGAGTTTGCCTTTGCCTCCTCGATTTTGATCTATCATGGGACGCTTTTTCCCAACCTGTAAAATGTTATATCAAAATGGACCCTGTCTTCAAGGTCTAAGGATATCGCTGGCCCGTTCCGTCTCCAACATGGGCCGCGCAAAAAACGACTCCTGCTTCGAATTGACAAGACCACTCCGAATATGATAAAAATAATATCCAGCTTTTATTTCTGAATCGAGCTCGCGCTTATTGATTTTTCTAAAGAGAAGGCCCCCATCAACAGGGATTTCCCTCGGAGGAATACCATCGGCGCATCGGCGCCGCGCCAAACACGGGCAGGTGGCGGAATTGGCAGACGCGCTAGGCTTAGGACCTAGTTCCTGATGAGGGAGTGCGGGTTCGACTCCCGCCCTGCCTATTTTGCTATCTGAAGACGCGTCTCGAACGAGGGCGGAGAAGCTGTCCGAGAAGGGAACATCCTGAAGGAAGATGCCATGAGTGACCAGACGGAACGCATCAAAAGCACGGTCAAGGACTTGAGCTCCAGCCGAAAAGAAATCGAGGCGGAGCTGCGCGCCGAGGAGGCCGACCAGGAGCTCCAGCGAATCGTCGACCGCTACGCCGGCCAGGTCAAGCTGAAGGGATTCCGCCAGGGCAAAGCTCCCAAAGAGATGGTCAAACAGATGTTTGGGCCAGACATCCACCAGTCGCTCTTTGATTCGCTCGTCCCGAAGGTCCTGGACGAAGTCCTGACGACGCATGCCATCCGGCCTGTGGGAGTGCCCGTCGTCAACGACCTGTCCTATGAAGAAGGCCGGCCGCTCCGTCTCAAGGCCGTCGTCGAAGTCTGGCCGGATTTTCCCCTGCCTGCCTACACAAAGATCCGCGTCGCTAAAAAAGACATCGCCGTCAGCGACCGGGACATCGACCAGACCATGGAAGAATTGAGGGAGAAATCGGCGGAGTATGTCCCCGTCGAAGGCCGGGGCGTCGTGATCGGTGATTATGTCGTCATCGATCTCCAGGGAAAAGACAGGAAAACAAAGCGGTTGATGCCGGCCGAAAAGGTCGTCGTCCTGGCCGGCCACGAGGGAAACGAAAAAATCATCAACGACGAACTCCTGGGAATGTCCATCCGCGAGGAAAAGCGTTTTACCTATGCCTATCCGGCCGATCATAAAAACAAAAAGCTGGCCGGCAAGGACATTGAATACCTGATCCGGGTGGTTTCCATCAAGGAAAAACAGGTCCCGGGGCTTAACGATGAATTCGCCAAACATCTGGGCGAATACGACAGCTTGACTGATTTAAAAGGGAAAATCAAAAGCGAGCTCCAGGCAGCCAGGGAACGGGCGGCCAAGAGTGAACAAACCGAAGAGGTCTTAAAAGCCATCCTAGAAAAGGTGGAGATCGAACTTCCCCCCAGCCTGGTCGATGAGGAAACCCAGTCGATCTTGAAAAGAATCCTGTCATCCGCGCCGCAGCAGAACCCGGCCAAAGAGACGGTCGATGCGCTCCGGGTAAGCGCCGGCCGCCAGGCCGAACAGAACCTCAAACGACACCTGGTGCTTAAAAAAATCGCTGAAACCGAAGGACTGAAGGTCGGCGAGGAGGAGGTGGACTCAGAAATCCAGGCACTGGCCAAAGCCAATAACATTCCTCTGGCCAGGGCTATGGAGACATTCAACCAAGAGGGAAGGCGGGAAAGTCTTAAAAACAGCCTGCTTCTCAAAAAGACAGTTGACTTTTTGGCAGGACAGGCTATAATAGATAGTTAATCTAACCGGCATTTTCATGACTTTAATCCCCTTCATCGTCGAGCAAGACGGCCGGACTGAACGGGCCTATGACATATATTCCCGGTTGCTCAAGGACAGCATCATCTTCATCGGGACGGAGATCAATGATGACGTGGCCAATTTGGTCATCGCCCAGCTCCTGTTTCTCGAGGCGGCAAGCCCGGAAAAAGAGATCTCTCTTTACATCAACTCTCCGGGAGGCAGTATCACCTCGGGGCTGGCCATTTATGACACCATGCAATTTGTGAACAATGATATCTCGACGATTTGCGTCGGCCAGGCGGCCAGCATGGCGGCTGTCCTCCTGGCCTCGGGAACGCCCGGAAAGAGGCTTTCCCTGCCCAATTCCCGGATCATCCTTCACCAACCGTTCGGCGGATACCAGGGTCAGGCCTCGGATATCGCCATCCAGGCCAAAGAAATCCTGCGGATCAGGGAGAATATCTATCACATCCTGGTCAAGCACTCGCGTCAGCCGAAGGCCAAGATCCAGACCGATATCGAACGGGACTTCATCATGACCGCCGCCCAGGCGAAGGATTACGGACTGATCGACCAGATTATTACGACCAGGGTCCAGTCCAAGAAATAGACTCTGTCGCCTTGGATTGGACCGGGCCGGGCCAAAAGAGAAAAACATGGATGACAGCACCCAACAGAAAATAAGCCCGCTGGTGCGCTGCAATTTCTGCAACCGCAGCCAGTCCCAGGTGAAAAAGCTGATTGCCGGACCGGGAGGCGTTTTTATCTGCGACAACTGCATCGAAGTCGCCCATTCCATCATCCTGGCCGACAAGGCCAAGGACGAAGAAAAAAAGCCCAGCGGCGACTTCCCCACGCCCAGCCAGATCAAGGCGGCCCTCGATGAATATATCATCGGCCAGGACAAGGCCAAGAAGAAGATCTCCGTGGCCGTTTACAACCATTACAAGCGGATCAGCCTGCCCCATTCGAGCGATGTCGAGATCACCAAAAGCAACATCCTGCTCATCGGGCCGACCGGGACGGGAAAAACGCTCATGGCCCAAAT
>JAPKZH010000408.1 GCA_026393905.1 Candidatus Aminicenantota bacterium | reverse complement strand
GCGGGCGGCTTTCCCCGACCTTCCCGGAGAACGACATATTTCAGTCCGGATTCGCCGGCGACGGCGTTCGGCCAATTTCTTAGAATAAGAGCGTCCTCGTCGGCCTTCTGCCGGGCATCCGCGTCCTTCACCCGCGCCTCGGCCTCCCCGACCATTTTTTGAAAGCTCTCGGTCGTCGGATGGAATTTTTTGGCCGCCTTGCCGACGCGGACGATCTTCACCGTTTGGATCTCGTCGTCCTGGACGATCTTGAAGACAGCGTCCATCCCTTCGACGACGTGACCGAAGACGGTGTAATCGCCGTCGAGATAGGACCGGTCGCCGAGCGTGATGCACCACTGGCTGCCGTTGGTGTGGGGTCCGCCGTTGGCCATGTTGACCATGCCCGCCCGGCCGTGATTCAGGTCAGGCAGGACGATCTCGTTCGGGAACTGATAACCCGGGTCTTTGGCCTTGTCGCTCTTCGGGATACCGCATTGGATGACATGCCCCGCGACGACGCGGTGCCATTTTGTCCCGTCGAAGTAGGGCGCTCCCTCCGGAAACGCCGCATTCACAATCGTCCCCTCGGCCAGGCCGACGAAATTGGCGGCCGTCATCGGCGTTTTTTCGAATTCAAGTTGAAGGACGATTAGGCCCTTGTTGGTCTGGACCTCGGCGTATAGTCCGTCTGGGTATTTTTGAGGGGCGCATCGGGCGAGGACGATGATCGACAGGACAAGAGCGCCATAAATGGCGAAATTCTTTTTCATAATCTCCTCCTGGTCAAAAAGACAGTTGCCTGCGGAGCAATCTCCCGCATCAACTCTCGCAGCATCGCCACGACATCCCGATATTCTGGCAGTACTCTGGTCTTGACAAACTCGTCCACTGTCATACTCATCGAAAAAGTCCTCCGCATCCTTACGTAGTGGCCTATTTGGATTTCATCAGGCCTCGACGCTTCAAGAGCGGTTCGATCCTCGGCTCGGCGCCGCGGAATGCCACATACTGAGGCATCAGTTCCCGGGCGCCGTATGTCTCGAGCACGTTTTTCCGGAACGAGAGAGCGGTGGCCTTGTCGAACAGCCCTTTTTCCTTGAAGGCTTCAAAGGCGTCCGCGTCGAGCTGCTCGGCCCAGATATAAACGTAATATCCCGCGGAATAGCCGCCGTTGAAGATATGATTAAAGTAGGTGCTCCGGTAGCGGGGCGTGATCTCCGGGATGAGGCCGATGCCGTTCATGGCCCGAGTTTCGAACTCGTCGACGCCCAGGCCGGGCTGAGGCTGAGTCAGCTCATGCCACGTCATGTCGAGAATCGAAGCCGCCAAATATTCCACGGTTTCAAAACCCTGGTTGAAAAGACGGCTGCTCTGAAGCTTCTGGACGAGCTCGGTCGGAATGACGGCACCCGTCTGATAATGTTTGGCGTAAACGGAGAGCAGCTCCGGCTCCAGCATCCAGTTTTCCATGATCTGCGAGGGGAGCTCGACCGCATCCCGGGGCACGGAGCGGCTGCGGAATGTCCCATTCGAGAGCAGGGTCGCCAGCGAATGGCCGAACTCATGGGCGAAGGTCTTCGCCTCTTCCACGCTGAGCAGCGAGGGGGCGTCGGCCGTGGGGCGAGTGAAATTGCAGGTGATGGTTGAGAGCGGCGCTACCCGCTTGCCCTTTTCGTAATGCTCGCGCCGAAACGCACCTGACCAAGCGCCGCCGCGTTTGCTGGGTCGCGGATGGAAATCCATGTACAGGACGCCCACATAACGACCATCGGCTTCGCGCACTTCGAACACCTGGACTTCCGGATTGTAGACCGGGATGTCGCGCCGTTCGATGAACCTCAACCCATAGAGCTTGTCGCAGAGAGCGAAGATGCCCTGGCGAACGTTGTCGAGCTTGAAATAGGGGCGCAAGGCCGTGTCGTCGAGGGCGAATTTTTCCTGTCGGACCTTCTCCGCATAATACCACCAGTCCCACGGGGCAAGCTTGAGTTTTCCGCCTTCGCGATCGATGAGGGCTTGCATCTCGGCCACTTCCCCCTTGGCGCGCTCCAGGGCCGGGTCCCATAATCTTTTAAGGAAAGCATCCACGGCCGTGGGGGTCTTGGCCATGTTGGTCTCTAAGACGAAGGCGGCGTGGCTGCCGTAGCCCAGGAGCTTCGCCTTCTCACAGCGCAGGTTGACGATCTGGCGGATGATGTCTTTATTGTCGCGTTCGTTGCCGCGGTCACCGCGCATGGTGTAGGCGCGGTAGATTTTTTCGCGCAGGTCCCGCCGCGTCGAATACTGGAGAAAAGGCGTCATACTCGGGACTTGGATAGTGAAAACCCATTGGCCGGGCATATTCAGCTGACGGGCCGTCCCTTCGGCCATGGCCACGACAGAGGAAGGCAGGCCGGCCAGGTCGTCGCGATTTTCGAGGATGAGCTTGAAGTCGTTGGTTTCGGCCAGCAGGTTGTCGCCGAACCGGAGCGACAGCATGGCCAACTGCTGGTTCAGCTCGCGGAGCCGGGCTTTTTGTTTTTCA
>JAPKZH010000356.1 GCA_026393905.1 Candidatus Aminicenantota bacterium | reverse complement strand
GATGACCCGGTTTTGAACCGGATCATTCTCTGCGTGTCCGCTTTAATGGAAATGAAGAGCTCGATGGGAGTTATCGTGGCAGCCCCGACGGCCGGCGCCTGCGGCGCTTTGCCGGGCGCTGTCATTGGGGCCGGCCGAGTCTTGAACTCACCGGAAGGAGAAATCGTCAAGGCGATGCTTGCCGCGGGATTGATCGGCGTGTTCATCGCCGATCAATCCACCTTCGCCGCCGAGAACGCCGGCTGCCAGGCGGAATGCGGTTCGGCTTCGGGAATGGCGGCGGCGGGGCTGGTTCATCTGGCCGGAGGAGATTTGCAGCAGGCGCTGGGAGCGGCATCGCTGGCCTTGCAAAACTCGTTTGGCATGACCTGCGACCCGATCGCCAACCGTGTCGAGGCGCCGTGTCTCGGCAAAAACGTTATGGCAGCGGCCAATGCCCTGTCGTGCGCCAATATGGCGCTCGCCGGTTACCAGCATCTGATTCCTTTGGATGAGGTTCTGCAGGCGTTCGACAAGGTCGGGAGAAGCTTGCCCCGTGAATTGCGATGCACCGCCCTGGGCGGATTGTCGGTGACGAAAACCGCTCAACAGATCGAGGCCGCATTGTACCACAAGTCAAAGTGACTCTCAGCCGTTCCCGTCAATCTTAGTTCCCGCTTCCCTCCAGCATGGGGTCCTGGCGGACGACGATCTTGCCCGTGAAGGTCTTTCCGTTGACCGTCATTTTCACGGCGTAGGTCCCGGGCTCGGCGGCCGCAGCGCCCGCGGCCCCGCCCCTGCCGCCAAATTGGCCCCCGCCAAAGCCGCCGCCGCCGAAACCTCCGCCGCCCACTCCGAACGACTGCATGATGTTCTGTTGGATTTCCATCACTTTCCGGTAGTTGGCGCCGGCCGCATCGATTTGTTTGAGGGCATTCTGGACGGCCGCCTTTTGTTCATCGGTCAATTCAGCCCGCCCGGCCATCGTCTCGAACTGCCGTTTGGCGTTTGTAATCGCCGACTGGACCTGCTGCGGGGCCGGATCAAAACGGAAGTCCCAGGTCAGCCGGTTGATTCCGGGCTGGGCGTTGTCGAGCGTGAAGGTCGTCTTGTTGAGCCCGGACACATCGGTGATCTCGATCGTCACGGGACCGGCGGGCTTGTCTTTGAGATAATAGTGAATCATCGCGCCCGTTGGTGGGTTCTCTCCCCGGAAGAAAAGGTTGCCGCGTCCGTAGCCTCCTCGCGAAATGCGCAGCCAGCGCGTCGCCGGCCGGTTGTTCTCAAAGAGATAGGCCTCGGACGACAGGACCGTTTCCGTCGCTTGCTGGAGCGCCGAGATGTTATCCATGATCCAGATGCCGCGGCCATGTGTCGCCGCCATCAGGTCATTGTCTCGGGGATGGATCAACAAGTCATGGAAGGCCACCGTCGGCATGTTCAGGGTCAGGTTCGTCCAGGTCTTGCCGGCGTTAATGGAGAAGAAAACGGCAAATTCCGTCCCGACAAAGAGAAGGTTCTTGTTTTTCAGGTCTTCGCGAACGACATAAACCGATTGTCCGTCGGGAATGTTGCCGGCAATGTTCGTCCAAGTTTTTCCGTAATCGGTGGTCTTGAACACATACGGCTTAAAGTCATCGCTCCGGTGACCGTCGAAGGTCAGATAGCACGTGCCTTCATCGAAATGGGAAGCCTCGACCCGGCTGACCCAAAGCCCCTTGGGAACACCCGGCACGCTGTTCCGGACGTTGGTCCAAGTGACGCCGCCGTTGCGGGTCAGCTGGACATTGCCGTCATCGGTCCCCACCCAGATGAGGCCGGGCGTCTTTGGCGACTCCGAAATAGTGATGATCGTGCAGTGCGTTTCCGCGCCGGTCACGTCAGAAGTGATCCCTCCCGTCGGCTTATCGGTGCCGCCGTCCCGGATGCCCAACTTGCTTTTATCGTTGGTCGTCAGGTCGGGGCTGATGATCATCCAGTTGTCGCCGCGGTCCATGGACCGGAAAAGATGTTGACCGCCCATATAAATCGTCCGCGGATTGTGCGGAGAGATGACGATGGGCGTGCTCCAATTGAACCGGAAAGGAGACCGCGGACCCTGGGGGCCGAACTGGCCCATCGGAGTCTCGGGCTGCTGGGCCGCCTGCTGACCGCCGCGTTGGCCCGCTTGCTGAGCCGGCGGTTGGCCGCCGCGTTGCCCGCCGCGCTGGCCGCGCTGGCCGGCCTGCTGTGCGCCCGCCTGAGCCTGTCCGGCCGGCGGCCAAACGGGATAGAACTCTTTAAAGTTGATGACGTTTGTCAGACTGGGCGTAATCCGCCTTGACTCGCGCGTCTCGACATTCACCCGCTGGGCCGACCAGCCCTGGCTTTCGCCATAGGCCGTCCGCCAGTCGGACGGGTCATTCTGGGTGTGAAAACCGTCTCCCCCGCCGATGTTGAACCAGAAATCCGTGAGGATTGTCCCTTCGCGGCTCATGGAAGGGCCGCCCCACGTCCCGTTGTCCTGAAGGCCTCCATAGACATAGTACGGGTCGCGCATGTCGGCGCTCACCGCGTAAAACTGGGACAGGCAGAGGTTGTCGAAGAAGACCCATGTCTTTCCGTGGTCGTAGGTCAGCGAAGCGCCGCCGTCCTGTCCGACAAAGAAGCGGTTCTTGTTCATCGGGTCGAGCCACATGGCGTGAAAATCGGGATGGAGGCCGCCGATCGTCTTGAACGTCCTGCCCGCGTCTTCGGAGTACTGCATGCTCGTCGCCAGGAAATAGACGAGCTTGTCATCGAGGGGGTTGATATAGATATGGCTGTAATAGAACGGCCGGTTGTTCGTCCGGTTCATGTACATCCATGTCTCGCCGCCGTCTTCAGACCGGTAGATGCCGGTCCCCAATTTGGTCATGTCCTTGTAATCGGGATTCTCCTTCTGGTTGGGGGCAGTGCCGACCATCCGCGCCGGCTGATAGCCGTGCTCCACGACGGCCATCAGGACTTTCGGCTTGCTCCGCGAAATGGCGATGCCGATCCTCCCGATGTCTCCGGCCGGCAGGCCCTGGACGAGCTTTTTCCATGTCTTTCCTGCGTCCGTGGTCTTGAAGATGCCGCCGTTCGGCCCTCCGGAATCAAAGCGCCAAGGCTGCCGCATCCGCTGCCAGAAGGTAACAAAGAGAATATCAGGATTTGCCGGGTCCATGACGAGGTCGACGGCGCCGGTCTTTCCGTCATTCGGCAGCCCTCCCGCGAGTTTCTGCCACGTTTTGCCGCCGTCGTCTGTCTTGAATAGCCCCCGGTCTCCCGTGTATCCCCAGGGGTGTCCGCTGGCCGCCACATAGACGGTGTTCGGGTCGGTCGGATGGGTGATGACCTTGCCGATAGTCTGTGTCGTTTCCAGGCCCATCCTGGCGAACGTCTTGCCGCCATCGGTCGATTTATAGATGCCGTCGCCCCAGGCGATGCTGTTGCGAACGCATTCCTCGCCGGTGCCGACCCAAATGATGTTCGGGTCCTTTTGAAAGAAGGCCACGTCGCCGATGGAAGCGGAGCCGTACTTGTCGAAAATCGGCTCCCAGGTCGTTCCGGCGTTGACGGATTTCCAAACGCCGCCGGACGCCGCCGCGACCAGGACCTGGGTGAAATCACTGTCTAGGGCTTCGAAATCCGAAATGCGGCCGACCATG
>JAPKZH010000134.1 GCA_026393905.1 Candidatus Aminicenantota bacterium | reverse complement strand
GGCCAGCCAGAGGATAAACGCTATGACCGGAATGAGAAAAGGTGGCAGGGTACACCTCCCGCTTGTTTCGCGTCCGTTCCGTGGACACCTAGTAATTTGATGAACAACCAGCAGTCTGCTCAAAAAGCCCAAGAGGCGAGGCGCGCAACGCCGTGTCCGCCGCGCTTTGTGGCGGAAAGCAGATTGGGCTTTTTCAGCAGACGGCTAGAGGATCGCCTTCTCCGTCACCGGGTCGAAAAAGTGAGCTTTGCCCATGTCCAGAACAAGATCTAGATCCTGATTGACCACCGGATGCACCTGTCCCGAAACCCTGGCCACGAATGTGTTGTGGTCCGAGCGAAGATAAAGATACGCCTCCGCCCCCATCGGTTCAATCACTTCGCAAGTGGCCTTGACGGTGTTTTCTGGTGAGGCCTCCGAGGCGAAAAGCTTATCGTAAATGTCTTCGGCCCGGATCCCGAATACAATCTCCTTGTTCTCGTAGGCGGCCACCTTGGCGGCGGCGCCTTGCGGAACCCTCGTCTTAAACTGTCCGGACTGAAAATACACTTTTTCTCCCGCCCGGTAAACATTCCCTTTGATAAAATTCATCGGCGGACTTCCGATAAAACTGGCAACAAAACCGTTGTTGGGTTTGCCATATAAAAGAAGCGGCGCATCGACCTGCTGGATCACCCCGTCCTTCAAGACCACAACCCGGTCTCCCATCGTCAGGGCCTCGGTCTGGTCATGCGTGACGTAGACGATCGTCGCTTGAAGCCTCTGATGTAGTTTCTTGATCTCGGTTCTCATCTGGACCCGTAGTTTAGCGTCAAGATTGGAGAGAGGCTCATCAAACAAAAAAACCAGGGGCTTACGGACAATGGCGCGTCCCAGGGCTACCCGCTGGCGCTGTCCGCCGGAAAGCTCTTTCGGTTTCCGGCCGAGAAATTTCTTGATCCCGAGAATCTCGGCGGCCTCGTTAACGCGCGCCAAGATCTCATGTTTGGGATATTTCCGCAGTTTGAGCGCAAATGCCATATTCTGGAAAACGGTCATGTGGGGGTAAAGGGCATAATTCTGAAATACCATCGCGATGTCCCTGTCCTTCGGGGGAACATCATTGACCAATTTATCGCCGATATAAATTTTTCCACTGGTGATATCCTCGAGTCCCGCGATCATCCTTAGGACCGTCGTCTTGCCGCAACCGGAGGGACCCACCAGGACAATAAACTCCTTGCGTTCGATCGAAAGCGTAATGTCACACACCGCTTGGACATTTCCCGGGTAAGTTTTACTGACGTTGACAAGACTGACCTGCGCCATAGAAGTCCTTTCCATTTATCGAGTTTAAAATTATCGAGTTTGAAAAAACATTACCTCCGCGGACAAAAAAGATCTATGAACTGCGCCAAAGAAGCCTTCAAATGCTTGCGATGAATGATCTTATCAATCATACCGTGTTCCAGCAGAAATTCAGAGGTCTGAAACCCACTTGGCAATTTCTGCCGGATCGTTTGTTCAATCACTCGCGGACCCGTAAATCCGATGAGCGCCCTCGGCTCGGCAATGATCAAGTCACCCAGCGAGGCGAAACTGGCCATGATCCCCGCCATCGTCGGATTCGTGAGGACCGAAATAAAGAGCTGTCCCGCCTCGTGATGCCTTCCGACCGCCTGTGAGGTTTTGGCCATTTGCATTAGTGAAAGCATGCCTTCGTACATCCGCGCTCCGCCGCCCGATGCAGATACGATGACCAGCGGCTGCCTTTCCTCGGTGGCCCGCTCGATGAGACGCGTCAGCTTTTCTCCGACAACCGACCCCATGGAACCCATAATGAACCGCGAGTCCGTCACTCCGAGGGCCACGGATCTTTGATTTAATAACCCAAAACCTGTGATCACGGCATCCTTAAGTCCGGTTGCTGATTGATCTTCCTTCAGTTTTACATTGTAAGATTTAGGGCCGCGAAATTTGAGAGGATCTCCTGAAACAATCCCCGCGTCCATTTCATGAAACGTGCCTTCATCGATGAGAGAAGCGACTCGGAGGGACGCGGACAAATTAAAGTGATGATCACACTTCGGGCAAATCCGCAAATCCTCTTCAAGTGTCTTATTGTAAATGGTCTCTCCGCAGTCCTCGCACTTAGTCCAAAGACCCTCCGGCATATCCTTCTTTTTTGGCAACCGTATGG
>JAPKZH010000325.1 GCA_026393905.1 Candidatus Aminicenantota bacterium | reverse complement strand
ATAATCCAGGACTTTGGGATTCTCCCGCTCCCTCAGCCAGAAGTATTCATCGATGCGGGTCTGGCCGTTGGCCGTCAGCTCTTTTTTTATCTTTTCGGCGACCGGAGGCTTCGGGCTCGGCTCGGCCTTCTGGGCCGGCCGGCAACCTATCTGGCCTAAAAAAATGAGCGCGGCAATGAGGACGATAAGAATTCCATGGCGATACTTGTCTAGGCGGACCCAGCAAAATTTATTCATGAGGCCTCCTCGTTAGATTCATGCCTTTTGCTTTTATCACCGGGAAAAGTGAATGTCAAATCGTAAGCATCTTCGTCTGTGCGATTTTCTATCGGCGTCGAAATCGCCTCCCAGTTCCTGGGGAGCTAATGTTAACACAATAAACTAAGTTACATTGTCATTGCGTGCCGTTCTTGCGGCGTGGCAATCCGACGTCGTCATTGCGAGGAGCTCTGCGACGAAGCAATCTCATGGATCTTCCAATGAGATTGCCACGGCACTCCGTGCCTCGCAATGACCAGTTATATGAGATCGCCACGTCGCTTCGCTCCTCGCGATGACATCTTGACTAATAAGACTGGTGGAGACACACAGTGTGTGTCCCCAATTAGGGAGACCAGGACCCGGGGACGCCGCGCCGCTTCAAAAGGAGAAGCATGAAGGCCAGCCCGACGGCAAAAAAGACGATGATCACCAGGATGGAATTCCTCATGCTCCCCGTGATCGCCTCGATGATGCCAAAACTGAAAGTGCCGCCGACCGTGGCCAGTTTTTCCATCACGTCATAAAAGCTGAAAAAGGACGTATGGTCCTCCGTCTCGGGAAGCATCTTGGAATAGGTCGAGCGGGCCAGAGACTGGGACCCTCCCATGACCAGGCCGACGCAGGCCGCCACGGCGATGAATCCTGCGGCATCGCGAATGTAATAGGCCCCGATACAGATCAAAACCCAGCCGGCCAGGGAGATGATCAAAGCCCGAATGTTTCCCAGCCTGCCCGAGAGGCGGGCAAACAGCCAGGCCCCCAGCATTCCGATGAGCTGGATGACCAGGATGGTCGAGATCAGAATCTCCTCGCTCAGCCGGAGCTGTTTCTCGCCGTATGAGGCGGCCATGAACATGACCGTGAGCAGGCCCATCATCATAAAGAAAAATCCGGCCAAGAAGATTTTGAGCCGCGGCAATCTCCTGATCTGCCGGAAAACCAGCCGCAGCTCTTTGTATCCGCCGAAAAGAGCGCTTTTTCCCTCCGTCTTGTGGCCGTATATAAATTTAGGCAACCTGCGGAACGTGATCTGGGAAAAGCCGACCCACCACAGGCAGACGGATAGGAAAGACAGCTTGGCCGGAAGGAACTTATTGCTGATGCCGAACCAGCCCGGCTTCATGACGACGATCAGGTTCATGACCAGCAGCACGACTCCGCCCAGATAGCCCATGGCGTAGCCGCGGGCGCTGACACGGTCCTGGTCCTCAGGCTTGGCGATCACGGGAAGAAAGGAATTGTAAAAAACAATGCTCCCGCCGTAGCCGACCGTCCCCAGGGCAAAAGCGATGACGCCGAGCTCGATCGTCTTCTTGTCAAAAAAGAACAGGGCGCCGCAGGAGAGAGCGCCGATCCAGGTGAACATCTTCATAAAGGCTTTGCGCCGCCCCGTAAAATCTGCGATCGAAGAAAACAGCGGCGAAAACAGGGCTACGAAAAGATAGGCCGCGGCAATGGCCCAGGAATAGAGTACGGTATTGATGATCGGGAGGCCGAAAAAATCTACCGTAAAATTGTTTCCCGTCCGCGTTATTTGGTTGTAGTAGATCGGAAATATGGCCGAAGCGATGGTCAGCTGATAGACGGAGTTGGCCCAATCATAGATCACCCAGCCGCGGATGATTTTCTTGTCCCCCTGCGGGATGGACTGCGATTCTCTTTTTTGCGCCAAGAATGCCGCTCCGAACGCCGATTCGATCGTCTTCATTTTTATCTTGATGAGGCCGAAAATCAAGGCTTTTTTTGGTTGTCTCCGGGCAAAAAATGGAATATTCTTGCCTCCAGAACGTCTTCTGTATGACATGACGGAGCCATGGATATGACCGCACCGGACGATGGGCGTTTCCGCGAACTCATAGGTTATAAGGAGGACGTATTTCGGATCTGCCTGGGCTTTTCCCGGAACTTCGCCGACGCCGAGGACCTGTGCCAGGACGCCTTCCTAAAAGCGTTTGCCCGGGCCGGCGATCTCCGCCAGCCCGGCAGCCTGCGGATATGGTTGCTTCGGATCGCCCGGACGACGTGCCTCGATCACAGCCGGCGCATGCGGCGGAATCCGGTCGACCTTGCCGATGTCGTTCCCGACACCGCCGCAGACCCCCGCACCCCGGAAATCGCATCCGAAGTGAACGAAAGTCTTCGCCGCCTCAAGGACGCAGTCCAAAGCCTGCCAAAAAAACAGCGAGAGGTATTCGTCCTCCGTGAATACGGCGGTCTCTCCTACGAAGATTTGGCCCGGGTCCTGAAGCTCCGTCCGGGCACCGTCATGTCACGGCTGAGCCGGGCCCGCCGGGCGATAGCGGCCGCCATGAAGGAGGAATGACATGAACGAAAATGACACAGGGAAGCCCCTCCTCGACATGCCTGAAAAGGTCCGGTTAATCATTCAACGTGAGACCGAGGACGGACTCCGCCGTTTCCGGGCTGGGAATTTCGATTCGCCGCTGCAGGCTGCCGGCCGGATCCGGCCGGAGAGGACAAAATTCGCGCCCGGCCTGTTCAGACGGGCTTGGATTCCAGTTTTCGGCCTTGCCGTCGGCGCAATTGTAATCATATCAGCCGTCCTGTGGTTCACCCGAACCAAGCCGCAACTTCCTGCGGCGAACCTCGCGATTTTCGATGCGGCTCTCAGCGATCTGCCCGGTTTCCGGACATTATCTCTTTCTCATCAAACGGAGACAGCGGCCAATGAGGATCTTTCTCCGGCCACCGCCGCCATGTCCACGGCCCTCACCTTCGCGACGCGGAGCGCGGCAGCCTGGCAAGAAACGTCTGCTCCCCCCGCGGGCAAACTCGTACCCCGCTATACACTCGAACAAAAAATGAAAATTCTGTTTGACGATAAAACGATAGAGCAAGCGCTCTCATTATTCAAAGACAAATTCAAGGAGGTTTAACATGACCAGAAAATTGATGATCGTCGGAGCAATCCTTGTATTGGCCCTGGACGGATGGGCCGCCCAAGAAACGACAAAGCCCGACCGGGAAGGGCAAGCGCTGAACCC
>JAPKZH010000411.1 GCA_026393905.1 Candidatus Aminicenantota bacterium | reverse complement strand
TGGTCGCCGCCGCAACACGCGCGGGGTTTAAAGAAGTGCATTTCCAATTTGAACCGATCGCCGCTGCATTAACCTATGAACGGAGCCTGCAAGAGGATAAAGAAAAGATAGTACTCGTTGGAGATTTCGGGGGAGGCACCTCCGACTTCACGGTGATGAAATTGGGGAGGCCGCCGGCGATATCCACCTCGACATCAACGACATAGGCTTCGATCCCCTGGATTGCGGCGCTTGCGATTTTGAACAGCATTTTGCCATAAGGAAAGACGGCAAAATGCCACCGTTTATATCAGTTCGAGCTCTTCTTTTTTATCTTTTGAGAAAACGGCAGCCTCTTCCTTCTCGCCCATGATCTTCTCCCGCACCGGGGGCACGGTCAGCTTGACGATTTCCTTGAGCGTCTCGAAGACACCGCGGCCGTTGATGGCCGAGGCCTCGAAAAAGGGAGCCCTCCTCGGATTGAGAAGGTTGTTCAGTGTTTCGACAGGGATGAGGTTGTCCAGGTCGCGCTTGTTATACTGAAAAACAAGCGGGACCGAGTTCATATCGAGCTTCTGGTCCTGGAAGTTCCTCCGGAGCCCTTCGAAGCTGTCCAGGTTGGCGTCCAGCAGGGGCACCTGGGAATCGGCGACAAAGACGATGCCGTCCGTCCCCACCAGGACGTTCTTTCTCGATGCCTCGTAATAGACCTGGCCGGGCACGGTCATCAGCTGAAAGTTGACTTTGAAACAGCCGATGTAGCCGGCCTTGATGGGGAGCAGGTCAAAGAAGTATGTCCGCTCCGAGGTCGTCTCCAGGCTGATCAGCTCACCCCGGCAGGCGGGGTCGAGTTTCTTGTAGATATGGCGGAGGTTCGTCGTCTTGCCGGACAAACCGGGGCCGTAATAGACGATCTTGATCGACAGATTGTTGGTCGTGTAATTGATGAATGCCATTAGTTTATTGAGTTCAATAGTATAACATATTTTTGGAGAATTTGGTCCCAGGCATAATTTTTTTTCACATACTGGAGCCCGTTCTCCCCCAGCCCGGCCCGCAGCCTTTTGTCCTTGAGGAGGAGGTCCAAGGCGTCGGCGAATTCCTCGTAGTTGGAATAAAAGAGTCCGCCGTTTCCGTCAAGGCAGTGCTGTTTCAGCGGGTCGGCGGCCTCCTGGACCAGGATCGGCGTCCGGACGGCCATGGACTCCAGCGCCGCCATGCATAGACTCTCGAAACGCGACGGATGGACGGTCACCCGGGCGTTGGCCATGGCCGCGTTCTTCTCTTCCGGCGAGACGAAGCCCATATACTTAATACGGGAATGAGAAGGCAGTTTCATCAGAAGCTTTCCCATCAAAACCAGGCTCAAGTCGGGATTTTTCCGGATGTATCTCGAAAAATTGTCCAGGAGCTCTCCGCAGCCTTTTCCCGGCTCGATCCGGCCGGCATACGGGATATAGGGCGACAGCGCCCTGTATCTTGAGGTCAGCGCCGAAGAATCGAGCCTCTCCGGAATATCCACGCCGACGCCGACCGTTTCCTGATATTTCCCCTCGAACGGGAAAAGCCGGCTCAGCATTTGTCTTTCGGAGCGGGTGTTGAAAAAGAACGCCTGGGGCCTGGAGAACACGTCCTTCATGATCTGGAGGCGGAGGGCCGGCTCATCGTGGGCGGTCGGCACGAGCGTTTTCTTCTTTTTCACGGCCTGCAAGCCCCAATACGTGTTGTAATAGAGGTAGGTGAAAAATATGAAACGGTCGTGTTTCGGTTCTTCGTCCTCAAGGGCGCGGATGAGGGCCGGCGAGTAAGGGCCCTGTTGCTCCAGCCATTTCAGCTCATCCTCGAGGCCGTGGGGATTGTGAAAGATCCAGTCCGAATACTCGTTGAAGGATTGAATATCGCGGGCCTTCTTGACGTTGAAGCGCTTGATGACGACTCCGTTCAAGATGTATTCGCCCGCCGGATACTCGTTTTTCCAGGTGACATAATCTTTGGCCGCCGTCGTGAACACCGTGCAGTCATAGCCTCTTTCGACCAGCCTCTCGGCGACCTGGCGGCAGTGGAGCTCGGAGCCGCCCATGACTTCTTTTCCGTATCTCTGGACGACGAAGGCGATTTTCATCTCAACCGGCCCGACCTAATTTTTTGAGCTGCTGCAGCAGAAATTCCTCCCGTTTGAATTCCTTGAAGCTTCTGAGCTCGCGGCGTCCGCTCTCGATGAGCCTTTGCCGGAGGGCCGTGTCATGGGCCGCGACATCGACCAACTCGGCGACATAATCCGGCCGGCTGTTATTGATCAGGATCCCGGCCTCCCCCAGGGTGTTGGGCACGGCCGTGGAATTCAAGGCGATGATGGGCAAATCGAAAATCATGCTCTCCACAAGCGG
>JAPKZH010000200.1 GCA_026393905.1 Candidatus Aminicenantota bacterium | reverse complement strand
GTCCTCAACGAGTTCATCAATTTGACATCCGATTACTCTGCGATTTATCATCCTTAACGATGGGACGAGGTAAAATCGGCATATGAATCCTCACTCATCCATCGCAGCGGAAAAGGAGATTATTATCAATCCCGTCAAAAGTAGGAGATCATGAGTTTGAGAAAACAGTTTCTGGTCTTTTGTCTGGTCTTGATAGCAGCGCCCTTGGCTTTTCTTTCAGGTCAGAAGAAATCTTATCCAGCCGTCACCGTTATTAAAGATGGCGTAAAGACTATCACAAATCCCGAATATCCCCGTGACGGCCGCTTTATTGCCAAGCTCACGGCGGAGATGTCCTGCGGCGAGGAGGCAAAGCCAGAGATGGCAATGCTAAACAAGCCTCTTGATCTGAAGGTCGACGATCAAGGCCGCGTTTACGTTATGGATTGGGGGGATGTTCACATTAAAGTTTATGACAGCCAGGGCCGTTTTCTTAGGACTATCGGCAGAAAAGGCCAGGGGCCGGGCGAGTTCGACATGCCGGCTTTTTTTGATTTGATGTCTGGTGGAAAAATCTGTGTTCTGGACGGTCGACAACGGCGGGTCACGTTTCTCACCAGCCAAGGCGAGTATGTCTCCAGCTTTCGCTTTGATGGCTTTTTCCGCTCTCTGGCTATCGATGGACAGGATCGCCTTTTTCTCGCGAAATACGGTGCCGCGGAAGAGTTGAAATTATCGACTGAATTCCGCGAGGTTCCCTACATCACAAGCATCTTTCGCACGGATGCCTCGGGTAAAGATATGGTCCATCTGACCGACTTCCTCGGCGAAGTCCAGGTGATGAAGGCCGTTGGCAGCGGCGGAATCGTGGGTGGTGGCGGAGTTTATATGATCGTTTGGGCCATCAATCGTCAGGGAAAGCTCTACGGCGGCTTCAATGAGATCTATCGCCTTAGCGCATATGGGCCTGACGGTAAGATCGAATTCGCCTTCGGCCGGGAGTTCAACCCGCTCAAGAATCCCCGCTTCAAAGGTCAGCCCGGCCAAAAGAAGACGATGCCCGCGTTCAATCGAACGATCATCTTCGACGAAGCGGGAAATCTCTGGGTCGAGCTCTACAAGGAGGATACCACGAAGGAGTTCGCCTACGACGTCTTCTCGCCCGAAGGGATTTATCTCAAACAGATCAAGATCGACCAGCGGATCTTCGAATTCAAAAACGGGAGAGTTTACAGCATCGTTCGTCCCGAGGATGGATATCCCTCAATCAAGCGCTTTCTGATAGAGCTGGAGGCGGAATAATATCCCCTTAATTCTCGTTGATCTTCTCCAAGGCCGCTTTGATCTGCTTGCTCAAGGCTTCATACTTTTCTAAATCCTTGCTGTCCGAAGAATGGGGAGAGGGTTACATGTCAGGAAAGTGGTCGAACGCTAAGTCGACTGCGGCTTCCAAAAGTGCAAATGGCTTGGCAGCCGGCTTTTAATCCTTCCTCTGGGCAAAGGTCGGTTATCGATATGGCCAGAGATGATCCGCAAGGTTTACGAAGTCAATCCGCTCCCCTGACTGGTCTTCTTCGCGGAGATTTGCTGTTCTTGACATATTCAAGAAGAGCCTAAATTACTTTATTGGAATAACTTATAGGTTCGGTTGGCCATTAAAAAATATATAAATAATTCTTGACTAATAGTATAGTATTGTTTATATTGTGTATAGAATACAGCACTAAAGGAGGTTGGACGAATGAACAAAATCGAAAAAATCTATCGGATGCGGAGGAGTGTTCTGATCTGGGCTTTTGTTTGTTCCTTCTTTTTATTTGGCATGTTTTGTTTCTTTGTTCCTTTTTGGTCACTATTATCAGGACGACATCCCATAGATCACCCCGCCAATTTACTCGTGACTATTTTTCGGATCGCCGGCGTCCTCACAGTCCTCTTATTATTGATTCTCATGACGCGGTATTTTCTTTTTCGTGCCTCCACATTAAAGGATCCTGATTTGCGCCGAGCGGTGGATGATGAGCGTATCCGAATGAATTGGCTGCGGGCATATCGGGCGGCCTTTTTGACAATGGCCGGAATCCACGTCATCTATCTGTTTTCTGAGTCCTTTATATACGATCTGGGATTGCCCCACGCGGCCTGGTTTTCTTCGAGCGCCGGATTGTTGACCTTTTTTGGTGCCGCGATTTTCTACACCCGGGAGGCGAAAAATGAGCGCGCTTGA
>JAPKZH010000018.1 GCA_026393905.1 Candidatus Aminicenantota bacterium | reverse complement strand
TGGGCCTTCAGCTTTATCTCCTGGCCAGAGACCTCTTGAGGCGGGAAACCCTGGCCTTTGTTCTCTGGATCATGGCCTCGTTCAGCACGCCTGTTCTCTTTTACGCCGTTCATCTCTATCCGGAAATCCCGATCGCCTGCTTCTCGGTCTATATTTTCCGCAAGATCATCTCCGCGGCTCCGCCGTCATCTCCGCAGCTCGTTTTTCTTGGATTTCTGCTCGCCACATTCCATTGGTTCGGCGTGAAGTATTATGCCCTCTTCTGGCCGCTCTTGGCCGTGTCTCTCTATTATTTGATCAAGCATCATAGAGCGGGGAGGAAGATTTTCCTTTTCATCGTCTTCCCGGTCCTCTCCGTCATTCTCTTTCATGCTTTTATCTACAAGCTCTACGGGACGATTTCTCCTCTAGCCATATATGCCGGCGTCATGATGCCCGAACAAGCGGAGGCCGCCAGAGAGGCCCTGCTCAGCACGCCTCTCCAGGCCAGAATCGATGCCTTCTTGAATTACTTTATGGACCAGAGAGACGGGCTGCTTCTCTATTCGCCTTTTTACTTCTTCGCGTTTCTCGGTCTCGTCGAAATGGCCCGCAGGGCGCGGCGGGAGCTACTCGCCCTTCTGTTCATTGGGCTTCCATTCATCCTGGTCTGGGTGGCCATCGCGAGCCGGCCCGGCCGCTGCCCGCAGGGCCGGGTCCTGGCGCCGCTCGCCTGGATCGGCGCCCTGCTCATCGGCTACTTTCTGGCGTTCAATCGCAAGAGATTCTTCTCGCTTCTCTTCTGGGGAGCGAGTTCCATCGGCCTGGTCATCAGCGGGATTCTCCTCAGCCATCCCTCGTTTCTTTATCAGCCGACGACCCATGAGTATACCCAGCGCGCGGGCGACCTTTTTATTTATTTGAGCAACCTGAAGGTCTTCCTGCCCTCGGTCCTGCCCTCATTTCCCCAGATGCCCAATGTCGGTTATCTGTCCAATTATTTCTGGATCCTGGCCGTCGCCGCGTTCGTCGCGTCATATGCGATTTTGAGAAATAAGAGACCGGAAGCCTCCCGGCCGGCACGGCCAGTCTTGGCGGCGGTCGTTTGTCTTTTTGCCGCTTCCGCCCTTTGGGTTCTTTTTCCTCGAGCCGCCTTCTATCCCGTCCGGACCTTCACCTTTCCTTCGCAGACAACGCTCGGCTTTTATCTGTTCCCCACAGACAAGGATCTCGTTGTGAAAAAAGAGGCCGAGCTTAACCTGTACAATACCCGGTCCCGAACGATCCGCTTCAGCTCCAAAAAAAAGCTGGACAAAGTGAAACTCATCTACGGCGCAGAACAGGGAGAATGCGCCGTGGATGTCCGATTCTTCGACCTTCCGCTTTTTGAGGGACGGACGAAGGATGAGAAGAAAGAATGGATTTTCGAGCCGCCGGCCTATTTCCCTTTCCGCAGTCTCTACGTGTATGAGATCAGCGTGGCTTTCAAGGAGAGACCCTCCGGGAACTTGGCCGTTAATCCCTATTTTTTGCAGATCGTTCCGGTGAAGGATTAGGACGGGAGCGGGGATATGCATCAAGGTCTAAAGAGAAGGGGGGTTTTTTCTCGCTCTTGAGCTTTTCCAGGGCCAGGCCACCGACCATGGCCGCATTGTCCGTGCACAATTTGGGTGACGGGATATAGAAATCCAGGCTGCTGGTTGCGGCCCTCTTTTCAAACTCGGCCCGGAGCCTTTTATTGCGGGCGACGCCGCCGCAGAGGATCAGGGACTTCGGGTGGAGGCGATCGGCCGCCCGGAACATATTTTCGAGAAGCGCCCGGACGACGGCGCTTTCAAAGCTTGCCAAAAAGTCCGTGAGCTGCGGATAGCCCTTGGAAATCCCATTTTCCCTGATGATCCTCAGGGCCGCCGTCTTGAGCCCGCTGAAGCTGAAATCGAGGCTGCGGTCGGTCATCCGGGGCAGGGCAAAATCGAATCGAGCCGGGTCTCCGTTCTCGGCCAATTTCTGGATCACCGGCCCTCCCGGATAGCCCAGCTCCAGGAACTTGGCGATCTTATCCAAGGCCTCGCCGGCCGCATCATCTCGAGTTCTACCGATAAGGTCAAAGCGAAGTTTTTTCTTCAAAAAAAAGAGCGAGGTGTGCCCGCCGGAAACGATCAGGGCCAAGGCTGGAAACGAGATCTTCCGGTGCTCGAGAAAGGCGCTTTGGATATGGGCCTGGACATGGTCGATCCCGATCAGGGGCTTTTGAAAATAATAGGCCAATCCTTTGGCGAAGGACAATCCGACCAGGAGAGACCCGATAAGTCCCGGTCCTTGGGTGACGGCATAGACATCGATTTTGTCGAGCGAAATTCCGGCGACCGCCAGGCTTTCCCGGACAATGGGATCGATGGATTTCAGGTGCTGGCGCGAGGCCAGCTCCGGGACCACCCCGCCGTAAGGGGCATGGATCTCGTCCTGGGACAAGACGATGTTGCTCAGGATTGTAAAATCGCCGTCCAGGTCAGCCGCCGCCGTCTCATCACAGGAGGTTTCGATGGCCAAGAGGTACTTCAGCTGTTGGGTAGGGGGGTCTAATGTGTCTGATATGGCGGGCAAATGATTCCTCGCTCCGTGATAAAAGCCGGTACATACCGCGCGGGAGTGACGTCGAAAGCCGGGTTGCGGACATTTGCGTCCGCAACCGTGATCAGCCGGCCGCTGATTTCCTTGACTTCCTGGGCCGGCCTCTCTTCGATCGGGATCCTGCCGCCATCCTCCAGAGAGAAATCAAACGTGCTCAGTGGCGCCGCCACATAAAAGGGAATTTGATTCTCCCTGGCCAGGACGGCCACGGAATAGGTCCCGATTTTGTTGGCGGCATCGCCGTTGCGGGCGATTCGATCTGCGCCGACGATGGCCAGGCGGATCTCTCCTTTTTGCATCAGCCAGCCGGCCATATTATCGGCAATGAGAACATAGGGAATTCCCAGCTTCGAGAGTTCCCAGGCCGTGAGCCGGGCGCCTTGGAGAAACGGCCTCGTTTCATCGACAAAAACCTTGATCTTTTTCCCTTCCTCGAAAGCGGCGCGGATGACGCCCACGGCCGTCCCCCAGCCGGCCGTGGCCAACGCACCTGCATTGCAGTGCGTGAGGACCGCATCGCCGGTTTTGATCAAGGATCTGCCGAAAGACCCTATTTTCTTGTTGATCTCAACATCCTCCCTCTCGATGTCCAGCGCTTCTTCGATTAGCCTCTTTTGCAGGGCCGGGAGGGGCAGGTTACGGCTATCTTTGTAGATCCTCTGCATCCTCTCCAGGGCCCAGAAAAGGTTGCGGGCCGTCGGCCGCGTCGCCTTGAGCCGTTGATAAATCCGGGAAAATCCTTCGTCGGCGTCCGCTTGAGAAGTCACTTTTAGGAATCCGAGGGCGACGCCGAACGCCGCCGCTACGCCGATGGCCGGAGCGCCGCGGATGACCATTTTTTCGATGGCTTCGGCGACGCTTTCATAATCGCGGCATTCCACGTAGACTTCTTCGCCAGGCAGTCTTCTCTGGTCGATCATGACGACCTTGTCTTCGACCCATTCAATCGTTGGCAGCATCTTGATTTCTCTCCGGGGTCAAACCTCAACAATCAACATGCTAAACTCCGACGCGATTAGACGCTAGGAAAAATGTAGAATGTTGAGGTTTGACCCCGATCATTCTGTTCCTCGCGATGAGTATAGCGGCAATAGGGAAAAAAGGCAAAAATGCTGGGAC
>JAPKZH010000359.1 GCA_026393905.1 Candidatus Aminicenantota bacterium | reverse complement strand
CTGAAGCAAACATGGATCTGGGGGGAGCCCATAGTAAAGCGAAAGAGCCGAGGTCAGGGCTTCGTTTCCTAGGGCCGGCTAAAATACCAGACAAATTTCAGCATGGCCACGGTCTTGTTCAGCCGCCAGTTCCCGTGGGGATCGAGGGTGTCGCCGAACTGGTTAAGGACGAAATAGAGCGAGGCGCCGGGTTTAGGGATCCAGGTAACGCGGAAATTGAACCGGATTTCGTCGTCGTCGTTGTTCCATTGGGTGTAGACCGATCCGAAAAGCCGGGGATTCAACGAAAAATTCAGCCGACCGACGACTTCGTCGATGGCAAACGCGCCTCCATCGAGCCGGATATCGGTCCGCTGGTAGGATGTGCCGGCGCTGAAGAACTTGCTCGGCTTCCAGGCCAGATCGGCCTCCCATTCCGTGCTTGTCCCGTCGTAGAATTTTCCCCAGTTGACGGCAGCCGCGGCGACAATAGGTCGTCCTTCGAAGGTTTCGAATTGGATTTCGCCCCGGTTTGTCCAATAGCGCCCGGCGCCGATGACGTATCCCTCCCGGATTTCAAACTCTTCGGTCAGGTTCTCGGCATTGCGCTGGATATTGAACTCAAAAGCTTCGCCGCTCTTTAATTGCAGCCCCAAAGGCCGGAATTCCATGTAGACGGACTGCATCTCGTGCTTCAGATCGTCAATATAATATTCGAGCTCGATAGGTTTGAACTCGAGTTGCTGAATCCAGGGAAGGAATTTGGGCCGGGGACTGATCGCGAGCTCGGTCGAGAACACCTGGTAGCTGGTCCGGCTCAGAAATCCCACCTCAGGATTGAACTCTTCGCCCGCCCTTTCCCAGGATGCATCAAGTTCGATGAGGTCGTTGGGGTAACTGAGGAACAAGCGATGGGCGCTGCCGGCCGCGGTTTCCCGGTCGGATGTATAGGTCGCCGCTAATGCGCCCCCGACCTGGAAATTCTTGTCGCCGAAGAGCCTGGATGTCGAATAAAGGGCGTCCACTCCGCCGGTTCCGTTGAACCGACCGGCCTGGGCGGCAGCGACGGCCAGGACGCCGACCGAAGACTGCTCCCCCAGATCCTGCTTCCAGCGAACCAATGAAAAGTTCGTGGCTTTCGCCGCGTCGGTCTTCTCTGTTTGAAGGACCATAACTCCCAGCGTGGTGTTGCTCATTTTTCCCAGAAATCGCACGCCGCCGAGGATGGGTGTTTCCTGCCCTTTGTAGATGCCGATCCGGCGGCTGTAGAACGGCCTGGCTCGGCCAAGCGGAAAATCAAAAAAGTTTTGGGCTTCCAGAAAAAACTGACGCTTTTCCGCATAGGAAATGGAAAATCTGGTGAGGTTAACGATCATCTCGTCCGATTCAACCTGGGCAAAGTCCGGATTGATCGTAAAATCGAGCTTGACGGTCGGGTTGACGAGGTAGTTGAAATCAAGGCCCACGTCGCCCACGGTCGAAGCCGCCGTCTGCCTCTGTTTTTCCGCGCCTCCGACGGCATAGGGCCGGAACTCAAAGACCCTCATCCGGGTCAGGTCTTCGAGAGCCACAAGCGTTCCCGCCCGGTTGACCTGGCTAATATCGGAATCCCGCGACCATCCCTGCCAGAGCACCTGCTCGCGCTTTCGCCGGATGTTCCTCTTGAAATTGATCCCCCAGGTTTGCTCGTTGGCGGCGCTGAATTTCAGCGTCGAAAACGGGATATGGATCTCGGCGAACCAGCCTTTGTCCGTACGCGCCGCGGCCACATGCCAAACCCCGTTCCAGTCGGAGTTGGTTTTGCGGCCGTTGTCTATGATCAGGGCGTCGTACTGGGCCCCGTTGGGATTGATGATAAAAAAATAGGCATTTCGTTTGTCGGCATACGTGTCGAGGACGATCTCGAAATCGTCTTCCGTGTCGTAATCAAAATCCCATTTCATTTTTTGGGCGATAATCCTGTTCGGTTCGGTGTCGAAGCACCAGATGCCGATATAGAGCTCGGTCCGGCTGTAGAGGACGGCGACCTCAGTCTTTTCAGTCGCCGGCATGTTTTCATCCAATTCGCGCTGGGTAAAATTGGAGATACGGGGGGCCTTCGCCCAGTCGGCTTCATTCAGGCTCCCGTCCAGCTTAACGGGCGATTCGGTCCGGAAAGCTTTTAAGGAATCAGGCTGGCTGCGCTGGGCGAACAAAGGAACGACAGATGATAAGGCGAAAAAAGTAAGAAACGTCGCAAGCAACGGTTTCTTCAGCTCCATCTCTTCATCCTATCGATTCTCCATATTTCTCGGGGATAAAACGGGGTACGGCTTTTTTATCGACCCAAGGGCACGAATATAACATTAGGACAATAGTTTGACTACTGAACTTTTCCTTAAAATCCGTTAAGGATCTATTGAGCACAGGCCAAATTTCATTGATATATTCCCAGCGACGGTACGACAGGGGATGGTCGGCCGGTGGCTTCGCCTTCACGACCGGGTCCGTTTTGCTTGGCGGGCAGCTATGAGCTTGCCGTAGAGTTCTTTGGCCAGATCAGGGTGCCGGTCGAAAGAGATTCACTTTTATTTTAGCATAAATCGGAATGGAGATAGCTCCGTGATAATAACCGGAGAAGGACAGCCGGTCGGCAGGGAAAATAAATTTTACGAGCGGCCCGACCGAAAATTTTTGACAGCCTCGAGAAGCCGGTCGATATCCCCTTCATCGTTGAAAATGTTCAGGGAAACGCGGATAAGGCCGATCCGGAGAGAGACGTGGATGTTTTTCGCGGCGAGCGCCTCGACGCACCGGCCGTTCCCCTCCCCCAGCGAAAAGGCGACGATGGCCGAGCGCTCCTCAAGTCGGTCGATGGGGGATACGATAAGGATGCCAAGGCGGCCCAATCCGGCAATAAGATAATCCGTGAGCTCGAAAAGGCGCCGGCGGATGTTCTCGAAACCGATCCTCTTCATGTAGTCCACGGCAACACGGAAGGCCAGTAGCGGTTGAAGATTGTATGTGCCCGGCATGTATTGCTTGGCCGTGGGATGAAGCCGGAAGGGCACATTTTTCGCCGTATGGATCGAATCCTCCCCCTCCCCCATCACCGACAGCCAGCCCGCTGAGGGCGCAGGGAATCGAGCGCGAAAAGCCTCCGAAGTATAAAACATCGCCCCGAGGTGGCCGGCCAGGCCCCATTTGTGGAAAGAGCAGGACAGCGCATCGATGTTCATAGCCTCAACGTCGATGGGAAAATAGGGAAATCCTTGGGTGGCATTGACGATGAACAGAATCCTCCTGTCGTTGAGGAGGCAGCCGAGCGCCTCGAGGTCGAGGCGAAATCCCGTGGCGTACTGGACGAAGGAAGCGACGACGGCGAGGGTTTCCCCGTCGGCGGCGGCGATGATGGACTCGGGGGAATACCTGGCGTTTGCCGGCCGGACATAGCGCATCTCGATGCCTCGATGTTCGAAACCAAGGGTGGAGGACGGGAATTCGTCTTCAAGAGACACGACGTTGAACGGCTTCGGGACGCGGTCCTGGAAGGCCAGGGCGATCAGCGACATGGCGGTCGACGTATTGGCCACGAAGGCCATGTTGTCCGCCTTCGTGCCAAGGAGACACGCCAAGTCGGAAGAGAGTGCATCACACTTCCGCAGATCCTCTTCATAATGGATGTCTCCGTCGAGCATCACCTTGCGGTATTCCCCGGCCAAGGCTTCGAACACGGATACCGGGAGGGGGGACATGGCCGCGCTCAGGAAATAGGCATGAGTCTTCGTGACCGGAAAATCATCCCTGATTTTTTTCCAATCCGTGGTCATGGCATCCTCGATCGATCATGGACAATGGAAAGATCTATTGTATTCGGAAGGCGAGAGAAAGGAAACGGCGTTTCAGAAAATAAATGGAACCCATCCGTTTATTTTTTATAGAATGTTCTCAAAATATCGATCCGATGAAGCGACAGAAAAACACAATCGCCAATCTCGGCTCGGCCGGCGGCCACATCTTCGGCATGGTTCTTGCAGGTGGGAGCGCCGCACAGGCCGCAGTTGAGCAAAGGGAGCGCCCTTGACAACTCGTCCGCCCTCTTTCTTCGTGTCACCCGCTCGCGAAGGTCGACGACTTCTCCTTCGATCCGACGGGGTTTGACAGAGCCTCTCAACGAAAAATCTTCCACAGCATAGCGCCTTTCCACTTCCTTCTCGAACGAAGAACCGGGTTTTGGCATATTGGCCCGCAAATGAAGGTTCTTGCTGCGGGCCACGTAAAGGTTCTCAACGGTCAGGTTTCCCCCGATGCAGCCTCCCTGGCAGGCATGGCACTCCAAAAATTCGATATTGCGAATCTTGCCCTTTTCGATATCATCAAAAACCTTGATGACATCCGTCAGGCCGGTCAAGGGGAGGTAATGTTCGCGGGACAATTTTGGGAATTCCCCTTCCGGAGGTCCCCAGTGCAACAATTCGCCTGAACTCATCAATCCTTTGGGGGTGTCTCCGATGCTGGTGATCCTCCGCATTTTAGAAAGGATGTCATTGTAAACTTGCGAAATGCCGACCGCCCCGTCCAAATAGCTCTTGGCTTCCTCCGCCGGCTGGAGGATGGAAATGGTTTTGGCTTGGCAGGGCGTGATATAGATCGCGGCGATCTCTTCCGGCTTCAGCCCGAGCTCCTGAGAATACCGACGCTTCAATTCCCGGCCGGCGATCTCCCGCGGCGCCTCGACGGGGATCAGCTGTTCGACCATGCTCGGATAAGCAACCTGGATCAACCGGACGATGACCGGACAGGAATTGGATATCAAGGGGAATGGCCCGGGCCATGTCTTGACACAATCCATAATCGCCCGGTCGATCAGCTCGATATCCACGGCGTATTCCCAGACCGCATCAAAGCCGAGGTCCAAGAGGGCCAAGCCCACCTGGGCCGGAGTGTCTTTCATGCCGAATTGAGTGAAGAGCGCCGGGGAAGCCACGGCAACCTTGAACTTGAACCGGTCCAGCTCCGCAAAGGTGATCGTCGTCGCCGAGATGGCCCCGGTAGGACACACGCCGAGACATGACCCGCAATCGATGCAGAGCTCGGGGATCAAACGGGCCTTGCCGTTTTTCACCCGGATGGAATGGGTCGGACAGGCCCGCATGCAATTCATCCGGCCGTTGCACTTGTCGGCGTCGATCTTAAAACCGTGTTTCAGTTCACGCATTGGAATTCAGCCTGATTTTGGCAACCACCAGCGTGCCTTTGCCGACCTCGGATTCGACCTTGAGCTCGTCGGAATTCTTTTTCATGTTCGGCAGGCCCATGCCGAAGCCGAAGCCCAATTCGCGCATCTCGTCCGACGCCGTCGAATATCCCTCTTTGAAGGCCAATTCAATGTCCGGGATGCCCGGGCCTTCATCCCGGACTTCCAGGTTGACATCCTCCTCGGTCAGGATAAGGGTTAATGTCCCGCGCCGGGCGTACATGACGACATTCATCTCCGCCTCAAAGGCCACGATGACCAGGCGCCGGAGGCTGGCGGCTTCGATGCCTAAATCCCTGAGGATCACCTTGATCTCCCCGGACACCTCGCCGGCCTTGTCATAATTCCGGCCCTGGATCTCGAAGCTTTCCCGCAGCAATTCCGCGGCCATCAAGACACGCCCTTGAGCCCCTTGTTATAAAGAATGCCGCAGATATCAAACATGACCATCTGGGTGATAAGGACGGGGATCCGTTTTTGCTTGGCAAATTCGATGACTTTCTTGTCCGGCCTCTTGCCCCGGCAGTAAAGAACGGCGCTGACCCCGGCGATATCTGCCGTGCGGATGGACTGGATGTTGGTCAGCCCGGTGATCATCAATTCCTTGGACTTGGCAAAGGCCAGGATCTCGCTCATGCCGTCCGAGGCCACGACTTGATGGACCTCGACCTGCAAATCTTCTTCTCCCGCTAGGACCTCGCATTGGAGGATCTCTCGGATCTCGGACAATTTCATCGTTACTCCTGATTCATCAGATATTTGTGCATGGAGGCTGCGGCAATTTTCCCGTCGCCCATGGCGCTGATCACCGTCGCCGCTCCCCGGACGATATCCCCGCCCGCCCAAATATTCGGCCGGGATGACCGCGCCGTTTCGGGATTGGTCACAATCCCGCCTTTTTTGCTGATCTCCAAGCCGGGCGTGGTCATCGGGATCAGCGGGTTGGGGCTGTTGCCGATGGCCATGACCACGGCATCGAACGCCACCCGAAAATTGGACCCTTCGATAGGGATCGGTTTCCGCCGGCCCGACGCATCCGGTTCTCCCAACTCCATTTTCAAGCATTCGATCTCTCGGACCCAGCGGTTCTCGTCGCCGATGAGTCGGACCGGCAGGGTCAGGATATCCAGGATGACGCCTTCTTCCTCCGCGTTCTCCACTTCCTCGGCCCGGGCGGGCAGCTCCGCCTTGCTCCGGCGGTAGACGAGGTGGACTTCGTCGGCGCCCAGCCGGACGGCCGTTCGGGCCGAGTCCATGGCCACGTTCCCGCCGCCGACGACAGCCACCCGGCACGGCCGTTTCACCGGCGTCTTAAATTCGGGGAAGCGAAAGCCCTTCATCAGGTTGACCCGGGTGAGATATTCGTTGGCCGAATAGACGCCGTTGAGGTTCTCCCCGGGGATTTCCATGAACCAGGGCAGCCCTGCGCCCGAGCCGACGAAGATGGCGTCGAATTCCTCGAGGAGCCGGTCGACCGTCTTGGTTTTTCCGACTACGAAATCCGTATAGATCTTGACACCCAGGCTTTTGACATATTCCACTTCGCGATTGACGATGGCCTTGGGCAGCCTGAACTCGGGAATGCCGTAGATCAGGACCCCGCCGCACTCGTGGAGCGCTTCAAAGATAGTCACATCATGACCGAGAATGATCAGGTCGTTGGCCACGGTGACGCCGGCCGGCCCGGCGCCTACAATAGCCACCTTCTTCCCGGTCTTGGGCGCCATGGGCGGGACTTCGATCTTTCCCTCAGCGGCTTCCCAATCGGCCAGGAACCGCTCCAACCGGCCGATGGCGATGGGAGCCTCCTTTTTGGCCAGGACGCAGGTCTTCTCGCATTGCTCTTCCTGGGGACAAACCCGTCCGCAGATGGCCGGAAGCGCATTTGTTTCTTTGATTTTTCTGATGGCGGAGGCGTAGTCGCCATCGACGATGCATTTGATGAAGCCGCCGATATCGATCCCGACCGGACAGCCCTGGTTGCAGAGCGGCTTTTTGCACTGTAAACAGCGGGAGGCTTCCTCAACCGCCGTTCGGGTCAGGTATCCCAAGGCCACCTCGTCGAAGTTCTTGATCCGTTCCCAGGGGTTCTGCTTGGGCATGGCCCGCCGGCTCAGGTCGAGCTTTTTCTTTTCCGGTTTTTCGTCAGCCACTCTGGGCAACCTCCTCTCGGCAGTTGTGATGATGCGGCCTAAAAATGAGACCGGCAGCTGCTCCTGCGGAGCGGATCCACCTCCTCAGGATTGTAGCTTTTGCGCCGCGACAGGAATTCCTCCCAATCGATCTCATGGCCGTCAAAGTCGGGGCCGTCGACACAGGCAAACTTCGTTTTCCCTCCGACGGAAAGCCGGCAGACGCCGCACATTCCGGTTCCGTCGATCATGATCGGGTTCATATTGACGATGGTCTTCCAGGCCAACGGCTTTGTCACCATGGACACCCGCATCATTTGGAACGTGCAGCCGTTGACGATGACCAAATCGGGGGTGATCCCGGCCCGCTGCATTATCTCGGGGATCTTGTCGATATGCCCCTTGCGGCCCTTGGTCCCATCCCGGGTGATGACTAAGACCTGGTCGGAAACCTTGGCCAGCTTGTCTTCCCAATAAAGGAGAAACGAGCTCCGGGCCTCGAGAAGCGTATAGACCTTGTTCCCGGCTTGTTTGAGGGCGCGGGCGATCGGATAAATGGATCCGATCCCGTAGCATCCTCCGACGCAAAGGACCGTGCCGAAGGTGTCGATCGCGGTTTCTTTGCCCAACGGCCCGACGAACGTCGGGATGGCATCCCCGGGTTTCAGACGGGCCAGCATGGCGGTCGAGCCGCCGACCTGCATGAAAATCGTGGTGACCGTGCCGGCGTCTCGATCCCAGTCGGCGACCGACAGGGGAATACGCTCACCGTATTGATCCGGCCGGACGATGATGAAATTGCCGGGTTTTATGGATTCGGCCACGGCCGGCGCCTGGACCGTGAACTCATGGAGATTGGGAACGATCATCCGCCGTTCAATGACTTTATACATTCACATCCTCCCTCAACCGGCAGGCCGATGGGGGGTTCGGGTCCATGCCTTCATCTTTTTCCCGCCGCTGCCCGAGAGGCGTTCACCCGGATCGGGTTCTGCTTGAGATTGTACAACGGCCAGAGCTCCCGCCGATGCTTCAGACCGCCCAGCACCACCGGCCGCGTGTAATAGATCACGCCCTTGGGACATTCGATGTCCGACTTGACGGCGTTTGTGGCGCTGATCTTTCCGTTGTCGAACGACAGGGTCAGACGATCGCCGTTCTTAAGGCCGAGCGAATCGATATCTTCAGGATTCATCCGGTATCCCTCTTCAAGCCCCAATTCCGCCAAGCCGCCGACTTTGGACGAGATATCAATCCCGCGATGACGGTAGCCTCCCGGTTCGGCAACCAGCAGGAACTCCCCTTCCGCGGCGCGTCCGTTCGAGGCCGGGTCCATTTTCAGGTGATCGATAGCTTTCATCCGCCGGGGCTTCCTATTGATACGGGCCGGAAAATCAGGGACCGCCGTCCGGATATCCTTCAGGACATCCTTGGCTGTCTGATAATTCATCGTCTCGCACTTCAGGGCCAGGGCTAGATCGGAAAAGATCCGCCAGTCGGGCCTCATGAATCCGGTCACGGCGCCTTCCGGCAGGTCCTCGACCCGGACAATTTCCTGGACCCGGCCCTCCATATTGACAAGACTGCCGCCGGCTTCGGCAAACGTGGAGGCGGGAAGAAAGGCGTCGACCTTGAAGGGAGGGAGATAGGTATCTTGAACGATCAGGAAATCACAGTCCGGCCTGTCAAAGAAGGGAATATCGCCGACAAGATAAACGACTTTTGGCCGCTTGGAACCGTTGACCAGGTCCGCCAATCCCAAGCCTCGGCCTTGACCCGGCAAACCGCCCGGACCAAGCTCCGGAAATACTCCCATCTCCAGCGCGCCGCGCCCGTTGGCTCCGAAGTAGAGGGGGATGAAATTGACGTTCTTCCGCTCAGCCAGAGTCATCAGGCCATCGACAAGGGCTTGGTTCATTCCATATTGAAACACCTGCGGACCGATAATGACCGTCAGCTCCTTGCCCGAAGAAAGCACCTCGAGGGCTCTCTCCAGTCGCCGGATATCGACAGACGTTTCTTGAGAAGCAAGGGCGCTATCTCTTTTTTTGCCGCTGAGATATTCCGCAAAGAACTTGAGAAGCAACCCTTCCTGCCCCGGCGCGGGGCGCAGCCAATCGTCGGTATAGCGGGCCAAATTGCTGTCGCGGGGATCGATGGTCACCAGCTTGGCGCCCCCATCGAGGGCCCGGCGGACCTTCGTCCCGACCACCGAGAAATTGAACCGGCTGTCGAGCCCGGCGGCAAGAATGACGTCCGCCTTGGCGATGGCCTTTATGGAAATAGGCAAGGAAAAAAGCTTGGACCAGAGAGCCAATCCACCGCCAAGCTCAATCCGGGCGGTTGAGTCGATGCCGTTGGATCCCAGGCAATCCCGGACAAACTTCTGGGCGGCAAAGAGGCCTTCGTTGGTGAGGTCCGGCGAAACGAGCATGATAAAATCGTCGGGGGAAATGCCCTTGAGCTCGCCGGCGACTTTCTCCAACGCTTCCTGCCACGACACCTCCCGGAAATAGGTTCCTTTCTGGAGCATCGGTTTTTTCGCCCGCTCGAAGTGATGGGTCACTTCCGGCAGACAGAACCGGCCCTTCAGGCACAATTGGCCGTCATTGACTTCCGGGTCCAGGTTGGCCCTGGCCTTGGACAATTTGCCGTTTTTGTGATCCAGTTCGATCTGGCAGCCGATCGCACAGAACGGGCATGTAGAGACATGATGTCCATCGGGCATGCCGTCCCACTTGGAGACCTTATCGGCCAGGGCGCCCGTCGGGCAGACATCCACGCAGGCGCCGCAGAATTCGCAGCCCGCTTCGACATGGCTTCGACCGAAGGCCGGACCGATCTTGGCCCGGGGGCCGCGATAGGTAAAGGCCAAGACGCTCGAGCCGCGGACTTCTTGGCACATCCGAACGCACCGGCCGCAGAGGATGCAGATGTTATAATCCCTGTCATAAAAGGGGTCGTCGTGCTCGGGCTCGTAACCGTGATAATAGATGGGATAATCGATTTCGGTCACGCCGATTTTCTCCACCAGGTCCTGCAGCTCGCATTGGCCGTCATTCGGGCAAAACCGGCAGCCCGTCGTCACGCCGGCCTTCCGGATCGTCCCCTGATACTCCTTGCAGCCGGTTTTTTCATCGCAGACCAGGCAGCTCGAAGGATGCTCGCTTAGAATGAGCTTCAAGATCTCT
>JAPKZH010000044.1 GCA_026393905.1 Candidatus Aminicenantota bacterium | reverse complement strand
CAGGTCATTGTCGTCGACAACGGGTCCATCGATGATTCCGTGGAAAAGATCAAGAATTGGGGCGAAGGGAAAATTCCGGTTCAGACACGTTTTGTCGAGTTTGAACCGCGTCTGAAGCCAGTGGCTCGGCTGGATTACAACCGCCGGGAGGCCGAATCCGGCGGCGATGTCCGCGGAGAAACCGAAGTGGAGGCGTCCCCGTCCCAGACAAGGCTCATCCTCATTCAAACGGGGGAGAACCTCGGTTTTGCCGGGGGCAATAACGTCGCTCTGAGATATTGTCTGAAACGAGACTATGGCTATTTCTGGCTCTTGAACAATGATACGGTCGTGGACAACGCCTCTCTCGCGGAAATGATCAAAATCGCAGAATTCGATAGGGCGATCGGGGTGGCCGGCCCGATGATCCTGTTTTACAGCCGGCCCCAATGGATTTATTCGGCAGGGATTTCCTTTTCCAGGATCGGCCGTCGGGTCCGTCGGATGGGGATCATGAAACATCTCGATGCGCCCGCTTTCAACACGAGGAAAGACGTGGAGGGGATCGCCGGCTGCGCCCTGTTGATCCGCCAGGACACCGTTCGGACGATCGGATTGCTCGATGAACGTTATTTTCTATATATGGAAGAAGCCGACTGGTGCACCCGGGCCATTCAGAAACATTATCGATGCGTCTATGTGCCCCGAGCCAGAATCTGGCATAAGGGCTGGGCGTCCATCCAAAGCGACCCGCCCCTCATGGATTATTATTTAGCGCGGAGTCAGATCCTCTATTTGAAAAAATTCTCCTTCGGTGCCCTTTTTATTCTTGATGTTTTGGCGTACGGCGCCCGAAGTTTGCTAAAGGTCGTTCAGGAAAGCCTGCGGACGGGCGATTTTCGCGGCTGGAGGGCCCATATCCTGGGCCTGGCCCATGGTTTTTCCGGAAATTATGGATATCGTTGGCACAAGACGAAGACGGTCGATGGAGGACGACGGCAGGATGGATAACTAATATCAACGCAATAATTAAAATGACATCCCCGTTGGGGCGGCGCTTGGGCCGCCCGTAGCCCCCGTGCCCCGGGGAACCAGTCCCGTCGGTTCCCCCCGTCGGAAAAGCCGACGGGGCCCCCCTCCGCTACGGGGGCTTGAGGGCGGCCCAAGCGCTGCCCAGACATTGTCACTTTATTTATTGCGTTTGCATTAGCTTGAAACCGATAGGGCACCTTCGGCTCCTAAGGTCATGAAAAAAATCGCCTTTGTCATCCCCACCAAGGATCGGCGGCCCGAGCTGCGGCAGTTGCTCGAGAGCTTCGCCATCCAGAGTCGGCGTCCGGACCAAATCCTCATCGTCGATTCGGGATGGCCGGGCTGTCGAGGCATCGATCGGGAATTCGCGGGCCTGCCGGTCAAAATCCTGCCCTTTTCACCGCCGTCGGCGGCCGGCCAGCGCAATGCCGGTATTGACGCCGTCGCTCCCGATGCCGACCTGGTCGGGTTCTTGGATGATGATGTCGTGCTCGACGGCCGGGCCCTGGCCATGATGATGGAATTCTGGGAGAGCGCCGCCGATGAGATCGGGGGTGCATCCTTCAATTTGGTCAACGGCCCTCCCCAGCCGTCCATGGCCTGGCTCAAATACCTGCCCTTGAGCCAGCGGCTGGGATTCTACAGAAAAAAAAGCGGGATGATCCTGCCTTCGGGCTTCCAGACCATCGTCCAATATCTTTCGCAGGATGAATGCGTCCAGTGGTTTCCGACCAGCGCCAGCGTTTGGAGACGATCCCTCCTGTCGGAATTCCGCTTTGATGAATGGTTCGAAGGCTACAGCTATCTCGAGGATTTGGATTTTTGCTATCGAATCGGCAAGGACCACAAGCTGATGATCGTGGCCAAGGCGGAATACCGCCATTTTCCCTCTTTATCCGGGAGGCTGAGCTCCTATTTTTTCGGCGTCCGCGAGGTCAAAAACCGCCTCTATTTCGTCCGGAAGCATCCTGAGTTTTCGGTAGCCAAATGCTATCTGGCTCTCTTCTTGAGGATCTTGATCAGCCTGGTTTCAACGATTCAAGAAAAGAAGATCAGCTATATCCCGAGGATCGGCGGCAACGTCGTCGCCCTTTTCCAGTCCGTCTTTGGACGGCCGTCCTGAGGAAGCGATGGAGAGATTTCTGATCATCGCCTTTTATGAGGTTTTCCCGCCGGCCTCAGGAGCGGCGGTGGTCAGCTACAATTGCGCCCGATTTCTCAAGGGTGAGAAATTCCTCCTCCAGCTCAGCCCTTCCCAATGCCAAATGCTGCCGGAAGACGGGATCAAACTGATCAACGTCGACGTCCCTCAAGATCGAAATGTCAAGAAGGTAACCGGGCTGGCCTGGAGATTGCCGAACATCGTGAATAGAATCAAAGCCATTGATCCGGATTGCCTGATTTTTGAAGGATCGTCCTGGTCCATGTATCATCTCGCCCTGCTCTATCTTGTTCGGGCCGCCCGGGTGAAATCGATAATTGTCTATCACGCCCACAACGTGGAATATGTCTTGAGGAGACAAAAAAACAGCTTCCTGGTCGCCTGGCTGACCAAATGGGCCGAGGGACTTCTTCTTAAGAAAACCGATCTTAACACGGCTGTTTCAGAGATCGACGCTCAATCGTTCGAGCGGCTCTATGGAACGAGACCGATCCTGCTGCCGAACGGCGTGGATCTCGAGCGATTCCGGGCCGTCACTCCGGAAGATGTGGAAGCCGTTCGAAAAAGATATCACTTGAGCGGAAAATTAGTCCTCTTTATGGGGCTGACCGCGTATAAGCCCAACAGGGAGGCCGTCGAGTTTTTGGTCGGCCGAGTTTTCCCGGGGCTCATTACCCATCTCCCGGAGGCCCGGCTGGCCGTCATCGGAGGAGATGTCGGCTATGAAAAAGCTTGGCTGATTGCCCCGGGAAACATTCCCTACCGGGATATCCCCGCTTTCATCGCCGCCTGCGATGTCTGTGTCGCCCCCATTTTTTCGGGGTCTGGAACGCGGCTGAAAATCCTGGAATATCTGGCCGCTTCGAAGCCCGTCGTTTCAACGAGCAAAGGCGCGGAGGGGCTTCAAGTCGAGGCGGGCAAAAATATCGTGATGGCAGAAGAAGGTGATTTTGCCGAGGCGGTCGAAGGCTTGCTCCGGAATCCTGACCGGGCTGCCAAGCTCGGCGCTGCCGGCACCAAGGTCGTCGAAGAACACTATTCCTGGCGGCGCATTCTGGCCGATTTTCAAGGGCATTTGACGATGGGCCGGGAGTGAAATGCTGAGCAGACATTCGGCAAGGTCGGGGCCGCGGCGGATTCTTATCTACGGCCAGCTTCCGCCTCCCTTCCATGGGACAAACATCATGACCCGGGTCTTTCTCAGGACTCTTCAGGAACTTGGCCTCGAGGCCAGGATTTCTTCCAAGCAATTTTCCCGAAGGATCGAAGAGGTCAATCGACTCAAGGCGGCGAAAGTGGGGAGGTATATCGGTTTTTTCCGGCGGTTCTTGAGAGATCTGCGAATCTCTCAAGCCGATCTGGTCGTCTACTTTCTGTCTTCCCAGCCGTTGGGATTGCTGGCCGAACTTCCGTTTGTTATAGGGGCCCGAATTCTCCATATGCCCTATATCCTTTATCTTCATACACGGGGATACGGGAGGCTGCATTCCCGAAGTCTATTGTTCCGGGAGATTATCCGCCAAGTGTTCCGGCCGGCGCTTGCCTGTTTCGTCCTGGGCGACCGGCTCAGGCAGGAGATCCAAGTCTTTTTCCCGGGAAAGATATTTGTCCTGCCGAATTGCATTGATGGGCCGGAGCCGCCCGGGCGGGCGCCCGTTTCATCGACAACACAGGTTTTGTTTCTTTCCAATATCAATGAGAGCAAGGGCATCAGGACGCTGATGGCCGCCATCCCCAAGGTTCTTGGGACCTCCCCGGATGTCCTGTTTGTCCTGGCCGGCCCGTGGCAGGATCGGTCCGTTGAAAAGGAAGTCCTCGAGTTTGTCGAACGTCGAGGGATCCGGGAGTCGGTCCAGCGGACAGGCCCTGTCTATGGAAAAGACAAAGAAAACCTCCTGGCTTCCTCGGATATTTTTGTCTTTCCTTCCCATTATCCGCTCGAGGCCATGAGCCTTGTCGTGCTCGAGGCCATGCGGGCCGGATTGCCGGTGATCACTTCCGATATCGGGTCCCTGCCCGAAGTCGTCGTCGACGGAAAAACGGGCTTCGTCATTCCCCCCCGAGACCCGGAGAGGCTCGCCGAGAAAATCGTCCGGCTAGTCAAAGAGCCGGAACTCAGACGGCGGATGGGACAAGAAAGCCGGCAGAGATATCTGACCGATTTTTCATCCGCCGCCTATAAAAAGCGGGTCGGCGAGATCTTGGAGGAGCTCCATTTTTTGCCTCCCCGGTGAACGCGCATGAACATCTTGGTCTCCGCCTACGCCTGCAACCCCCTGGCCACCGAAGATTCTTATCCCGGCGAGGCCATCCTTGGCTGGAATCTCGTCCGGCAGCTCAGCCGCCGCCACCGGCTTTGGGTGATCACCCGGGCCTATAATTTCGAAGCGATTGAACGGGCGCAGAAAAATGGGGAAGCGGCGCAAGCCGTCTTTCACTATCTCTCTCTGCCCAAGGTCTTTTCCGGGCTTCTCAAGAATTTTTTCGGTTTCCGCGTCTACTATTTGTTCTGGCAGATCCAGGCTTACCGGGTCGCCCGCAGGATGCACAGGAAGGTCGGCTTCGATGTCTTTCATCAAATCACCTTTAACAACGACTGGATGCCCAGTTTTATCGGCGCCCTCTTGCCGATCCCTTTTCTCTGGGGACCCGTCGGAGGAGGCCAGCGGGTCCCGCCCGGCCTTTTCAAGGAGCTGGACTTCAAAAACCGAGCTTTGGAGCGGGCCCGGATGTTGGGGCAGTGGTTTTGGCGACATGACTATTTCCGGAAGAGAGGAGCCCGAAGGGCGGCGGCGATCCTTGTCTGCAACCGGGAAACGAAAGCCAGACTCCTTCCGCACAGCCGGAGCATCTTCTTTTTTCCGGTGAATGGAATCTCGCCGGACGATTTTTGTCAGGAGTCCGGCCCCGGTCCGAATCCCGAGGGACGCTTCCGAATTTTGTTTGCCGGGCGGCTGGATCCGATCAAAGGGCTGGGGCTCGGCCTCCGGGCCTTTGAAATCTTCAAGGGGAAATTCCCGCGGGCCGTTTTGGAGATCGTCGGGAGCGGCCCGGAGGAAATCCGGCTGAAAAAATTCGTCGCGGCCAGAGGGATGCAAACCAACGTCCGCTTTATTCCTTGGCTGCCGCGGCCGGAGCTTTTTAGGAAGATGGAGCAATGCGATATTTTCCTCTTCCCGAGTCTTCGCGATGGGGGAGGGGCCGTCGTCGTGGAAGCGATGAGCGCCGGGAAACCCGTCATCGGCCTGGATTCGGGAGGGCCGGGATTTCATATCCAGCCGGAATGGGGCCTCAAGATTTCGCCCCGAAATCCGCAGCAGGTTGTCGGGGACCTGGCTGAATCCTTGGAAAAGCTGTGTCTGGATGAAGGCTTGAGGAGCAGGCTGGGCCGGGCGGCCCGAAAACGGGCAGGAGAATTCTATCTCTGGGACCAGCTTGGCGAGAGGCTTTTTGATATCTATAGAGAAACCCTTCATCCGAATTTGGATGAATCGAGTCCATAATGTATCTGGTCTTCCTGTGGCTGATGGTTTGGGGCGCGATGTTTTCCGCCCCATGGGTTATCGATTCTCCCAAGTTCCTGGATGATCCGCTGATGTTTTTCCAGGGTGTGCGCGCCTTTCTCCCTCTGGCGGCCATCTTTCTTTGCTTGCTGTGGATTCTGGCCAGGCGGCCGAAGCATTTGTTTCGAGGGAACTCGATGAGGTTCCTCGGCGCCTACTGCCTGACAGGCATCTTGACGTCGTTGTTCTTGTCCCTGGAGATAGGCACCTCTCTCTATTGGGCGGGTTTGTATCTTTCCCCCCTTCTCGTGACATGGTGCGCCTTTGAAGAGACGGAAGCCAAGATCAGCGTCAAGAAGCTGGTCTATGTCAACTATGCCGTTTTTTTCTTGATCACGATGAGCCTTCTTCCCCAGTCTCTTCGGGTGGGGTGGGGCAACACGCCATTGAACCAGCAATACCGACTGCCTTTGGGAGTGGGCAGTATTTTGACGAACGGGGCGGGACGTTTTGCCCTGGTCGTGATCATCGTCTCGACCGTCCGGATGATCACCCAGACAAGAAAATGGCGATGGCTTTGGCTTCTTTTCCTGCTGCCCACCTTATTCTTATTGACCCAAACTCAATCGCGGACAGCGCTTCTGGGCTTGGCCGTGTCCAGCACGCTTTTTGTCTTGATGAGGGGGATCGACTGGCGGTTCGTTTTTGTCGGACCGGTCGCCGCCGCCGTCATCTATGTTTCCGGAATCAAATGGAGGGTCCACGGCAACCTCAGCCGGCTGATCCTCTTGAGCGGCCGCGAAGCCACCTGGGAAAGGGGTCTCGCCCAGATCAAGGATTCGCCGTTCCTCGGCTGGGGCTTTCATGCCGACCGGATCATGCTTCAGTCGGAGCACATGCACAACTCTTATCTCCACGCCATGATCCAAACCGGCCTCGTCGGAGCCTTGTTTTTCTTTGCCGCTTTTTTGAGCTTCTGGTTTGTCGTCGTCAGGGCAGGGCTTTTTGCCCGGGTCAAGGCCATGACCGGAACAGACCAGGCCTTGGTTATGGAATCGATCATGATTGTCGGGTATATGACGGCGCGCAGCGTCTTTGAATCCACAGCCGCTTTTTACGGCGTCGACCTATTGCTCATCGTCCCGGCCATGGCTTTTATCGCCCTGGTCGCCCAAGAAGCCGGGGAGACGGCGCCGGAATCACTCGACTCTTTCCCGGAGGCTCCATGAAAATCCTGATCCACACCATGTATTTTCTGCCCGAGTTCGGAAGCGCGCCCATCCTCATGAACGAGTTGGCGGCGTACCTGGCTCAGGCGGGACATGACGTGGAAATCATCACCACGATTCCCAGGCCTCCCCACAATCGAGGCTATGAAGGAAAGCTCTTTGCCCGGGAGACGAGGCAGGGATTCCGAGTCAAGCGCTTTTTGACCAATTTCACGCCGCATTATATCGGCCGCCTTGTCGCCTGGTCGATCTTCACGGCTCTGGCCACCATCAACCTTTTTAGCGTGGGCCGGGAAGACCTCTTGTTTTTGAGGCTGCCGCCTCTTCAACTGGGCCTGACGGGAGTGCTGGCCAGACGGCTTCGGGGCGCCAAGGTGCTGCTCAACGTCCAGGATATTCATCCCGACCTGTCCATCGAGTCCGGGCTCCTCAGGAATCCTTTTATTATTCGGTTGGCCAAAGCCTTTGAGAAATGGATTTATGATCACACGGAAGACATCATCGTCATCAGCGACGGGTTCAAGAAAAATCTGGAAGCGAAAGGCGTGCCCTCCCGGAAGATCAGGGTCCTTCCCAACTGGGTGGACACGGATGTGCTCAGACCGCTCCCAAGAACCAACGCCGTTTCCCAAAAATTTTCTTTGGACGACAAATTTGCCGTGATGTATTCCGGGACGATCAGCATCAGCAGCTATGCCACGCTTGTCCGCCTTTTCGAGGCCGCTCGAGCTTTGCGGCATGATCCGGATATCGTCTTCGTCATCGTCGGAGAGGGGCTGAAGAAAAATGACCTGCAATCCAAAGCGGCCGGGCTCAGCCTGCCCAATGTCCGATTCCTGCCCTTTCAGCCCTATCGGGATCTGCCCGAACTCTTGGCTTCTGCGGATGTTTTGCTCGTGCCCTTGGATACGGAAAAATCTCAGTTGTCCGTGCCTTCCAAGCTTTACAATTTCATGGCCGCCGGGCGGCCCGTCTTGGGCCTGGTGAATGAAGATTCCGAGGTTTTCAAAATCATCACGGCAACGGCTTGCGGGACCTGGGCACCGCCCGAGGATCCGCGAAGGATGGCGGAGGCGATCCTGGCCCTGAAACGATCCCCGGACCTTCGCGCCGCCATGGCCGCCAGAGGCCGAGCGTTCGCCCTGGAAAATTTTTCCCGGGAGCGAGTTTTAAAGGCTTTTGAGGAGATCATCTCCTCGATGCCGTGAATATCACAGAGAGGAATGCCCATGGAATGGAAAGACAAAAAGGTGCTGGTCACCGGAGGAGCCTCGTTCATCGGCTCTCACTTGGTGGATCTCCTCCTGGCCAAGGGAGCACAGGTTCGGGTTGTCGATGACCTCAGCAGCGGCCGGACGGAAAACATCGAAGCGCCTCTTTCTCAAGGCCGCCTCGAGCTCGTCAAGGCCGACCTGCGCGAGCCGGGGGTGACGCGGGACGCGGTCCGGGATATCCAGGTCGTCTTTCATCTGGCTGCAGATCACGGCGGCAGAGGATATGTGGATCTCCATCAGGCCGGCCCCGCCTCCAACCTCTTCCTGGACGGCCTGGTTTTTTTTGAAGCCCGCAGAGCGGCAGTCGAGAAGATCGTCTTTGCTTCGTCGGGCTGCGTCTATCCCAATTTCCTCCAGGGCAATGTCAAGGAAGAGATTTTTTTGACCGAGGGCCAGGTAGCCCCTCCCTACGATGCCGACAACCTCTACGGATGGGCCAAGCTCATGGCCGAGCTCACGCTGAAGGCCTATGCCAAGGAATACAAGATCAAAACGGCCTCCTGCCGGTATTTTACGGTCTACGGCCCGCGGGGCGTCGAAAACCATGCCGTGATGGCGATGATCGCCCGGGCGTTCATCGGACAGGATCCTTTCGAAGTCTGGGGAGACGGGACCCAGATCCGCAATTGGACGTATGTCGAGGATATCGTTCGCGGCACGGTGCTGGCGGCAGAAAACATCGACGACGGAACGGCGGTCAATCTCGGGACTAGGGAAAGGATCCGGGTCATTGACGCCGTCTCCGAAACCCTGCGCTACACCGGCCGCTCGGCAAAAATCAAGTTCCTTCCCGATATGCCCGTGGGACCGCTCAACCGGGTGGCCGATAACTCTTTGGCCAGGAAACTTCTCGGCTGGGAACCACGGGTGAGCTTCGTGGATGGGCTCCATAGGACGATCGACTGGTATTTCTCCATAAAAAACAAGGAGGACGTGAGGAGGATCCTTGGCGAAAAGCTTACCGAGCGCTAGGCCGGGCGTGTGGAGGGCGCTGTTTCTGAAACGGCCGTTCGATATCGTGATCTCTTCCCTGGGGATTGTCCTGTCCTCTCCTGTCTGGCTTCTCATAGCGCTCCTCATCTGGCTCGAGGACAGGGGCCCGGTTTTCTATCCTCAGGATCGCGTGGGAAAAGGCGGCCGGATCTTCAAGGCCCTCAAGTTCCGCTCGATGATCAAGGAAGCCGAGAGAGAGCAGGGGCCGGTCCAGGCGGTCGAGAATGATCCCCGGGTGACAAAGGTCGGCCGCATCCTGAGGGCCACGGCGATGGATGAGCTGCCCCAGCTTCTCAATATCCTGCGAGGCGACATGAGTTTTGTCGGCCCCCGGGCGTTGAGACCCCATGAGAAAGAGGTCCGGGCAAATCCGGAGACGAAGGATATCGAGGACATTCCGGGCTACCAAGAGAGACATGAAGTGCGGCCCGGGCTGACCGGCCTGACCCAAGTGTATCTCCCCGGTGATACGCCCCGTCGTAATAAATTCCGCACCGACCTGCTCTACATCAAGAAGCGCAGCTTCTGGCTGGATATGAAGCTGATCGTTCTCTCTTTCTGGATCACCTTCCGGGGCAAGTGGGAATCCCGCCAGGCCAAGATTTAAAGGTCCTCTTCCATTTCGTGGAGTAAAAAACAGTTTGGGAAACGATCCAGAGACGGCCTCGCTCCCCATCCGGGTTTTTCACGCCGTTCCCGAGCCCTCCTTCTCGGCGGCGAAGAACTCGCTTCCCGGCCTCGAGCTTACGGACGTTCGCCGTGAAGCTCAGACAACTTCGCCGGCCGGCTTCTTCCGAGCCGGCTGCCCTCGAAGGAGGACTCGGGAAGGCTAAACCCTCCATGGTCGCTTCAGCCGTCTCCGGATCGTCTCCCTTTTCAACCCACACGAAATGGAAGAGAACCGATTTAAAAGAGACGGCACTTCTCCCGTGCCTTGAATTTGCCGGGAATAGGAATATAATAAAAAAAATTTTGATGACATGGGCAGGCTTAAAAGACGATGAACGTTTATGATGTGGCCGTGATCGGCGCCGGTCCCAGCGGCCTCTATGCCGCAAAACTCCTGGCCGACGAGGGCCTCCATGTTGTCGTCTTGGAGAAAAAAGGGGAGATCGGAACAGACGTCATTTGCACCGGGATCGTCGGCA
>JAPKZH010000428.1 GCA_026393905.1 Candidatus Aminicenantota bacterium | reverse complement strand
GAAGGCAGGCCGGCCAGGTCGTCGCGATTTTCGAGGATGAGCTTGAAGTCGTTGGTTTCGGCCAGCAGGTTGTCGCCGAACCGGAGCGACAGCATGGCCAACTGCTGGTTCAGCTCGCGGAGCCGGGCTTTTTGTTTTTCAGCCAGCAGCGCGCCGCCGCGGACGAAGTCGCGGTAGGTGTTTTCGAGAAGGAACTTTTCCTCGGGCGCGAGGCTGAGCTTGGCCCTCAGGTCGTAGACGACCTTGACCCGGGCGAAAAGTTTTTCGTTCAGACGGATATTGTCGCCGTGGGCCGCGATGAGCGGAGTCGCCTCCTTGGCGATACCTTGGATAACGGGATTCGTATCGGCGCCCTGCAAAGCGCCGAAAACCGCGTTGACTTCAGACAGGAGCCGCCCGCTCGCGTCAAGAGCCCTCAGGGTGTTGGCGAAAGTGGGAACCTCCGGATTGTTGACAAGAGCATCGATCTCAGCCTGCTGCTGCCTGATGCCCTCTTTGATGGCCGGTAGAAAATGCTCCGTCTTGATCAGGTTAAAAGGCGGAGTGTTGAGCGGCGTCTTGTACGGCGAAAAAAACGGATTTGTGTTGTCGGTGGCAAGCTCTTGATCCGTCCCGGCTAGGATCAATCCCATGGTCATGGCCAAACATAAAATCGCCAGTTTGAAATGGTTCATATTTTTTCGGGCGATCGCCCCTCCTATGATTTAAAGATGTTAAAGATTCTAATCCAGCGCGGGGGAAGAAATCAATCCGAAGAAAAACGGACGGGGATGACGCCGGGACGATTGGCGAATTCCGCCTGCGCGTTTTCCAATATTCGTTTTCGGCAACATTGTCCTCTTTTAAATTAGATAGAAAGCGGCCGCGAACTCTGTGATAAGAGCGAAATCCCCCTCACCTCGCTTTGGGATAAGATATCATGATGATGTGATGTCAGTCCAAAGATCGAGCGCCCTTCAGTTTCTCCAGCCTCTTTCTGGCATCCTCAACCTCGGGAATGCCGGGATCGGCGGCCTTCCACAGGTCGAGGAATCTCTGGTAATGCTCGATGGCTTTGTTTTTGGAAGTTTTCAGCTCATATAATTTGGCTAACCGATAATAATACTTAGGATGAATAAGGCGTCTTTGCTTATGGTTGGGATTAAAAGTAATCAGCTTCTCATATTCGACAATGGCCTGATCAATATCTCCTTTTTGTTGATAGGCCTTGGCTACGACGTCTCTGGGGAACGGTGTGTTATAAAGCAAAATAATCCAACTGTGCATATAGGGTATTTCAGGAGTCAACTCTTTGTCATGAATAGAGAGGGCTTTTTCCAAAAAGCCTTCTGCGAGCAATACCTCTCTGTCGAGTACGTCGTAATCAAAGAATGTCATCCAATTTTTAAAGATTGCATCGATCTCGGGCAAAAGGGACTTCATTTCAGCAAGCCTGGACTTTGCCGAGTCGATTCTTCCTTGATTCAAATCCACTATCCCAAGAAAATAATTATGCTCTGCCGAATAAAACTGCCTGGAGGGTGATGGCCTATAGGGCGGAGGCTGTTCTATGATAAGATCGAACCATCTCTTAAATTGACGCCGGCTAAGCTCCATGTCTCTCTTGTCATAACCAATCCAGCCTTCCAACCAAGCAGAATAGGCTTGACCAAATCTATTGCCTACGCTTTCGGCCTGATCGGATGCCATCTTGAGATCGCTAAGAGCCTGATTCAAACATCCAACCCAGTAGTGATTAAAGGCTCTCCACAAATACCCTTCGGCCTTAATCCCCGGAGAGGGGGCCTTGGAGATTAACCGATCGATCCATTCCATCGCCTTTTGATAATTCCCCTTTAAAGCATAAACATAGGCCATTCTCCAATAAGCCTCAAAAAAATCTGCTTTAACGTCTATCGCTTCCTGGTATTTAGCTATTGAATCATCGAGATCGCCCATTTGAAAATATATCTCGGCCATGGAATCTAAAGGGTTGGAATCTCCGGGAGATATGGATGCATATTTTTTGAAATACTCGATGGCTTTTTCAAAATTGCCCATATCCGCATATGTATATCCAAGGCCATTAAGGGCCGAACCATAATTGGGATCCAGGGCCAATGCTTCGCTGTATTCGTAGATCGCTTCAGAAAACAATTTTTTATTCCAGGCATGTATGCCTAAATTATAGTGAACCCGTTTCTCCTTGGGATATTTTTTCGCAATCTCTTTTAAGATACGAATTCTTTCTTCTTCATTTTTTTCTATTTCTTGGGCATAAGCGGCATCGATATAAAGTCTTTCTTTTTCTGTTGTATTTTTCGACAGTGTTTTAGCTTTTTCATAGGCCTCATTTTTTGCTTTCGTATCTCCCAACATTCCATACGTCTTAGCAAGCCAGAGGTAGGCTCCGGCAAAGTTTGAATCGAGCTTTATGGTTTTTTCGAGAAATTGCCGAGCTTCATCGTAGTAATATTTTTCATAATTTTCCCTGCCTTTCAAAAAATAGTTGTAAGCATCCATGGAAGTCGTAGCAACATCTGCAATCCGCCTTTCCGTTAAATTTATCTTGCGCTCTGACAGGCCTATCCCTCGGGAGATCTCCCTGCTTAAATTGTCAATCTGTCTTTCCAGAATGCTGGCCTCACCTTCGCCCCTTGCACCGGCGCTCTTAAGCAGTTCTTTGCTCTTCGCATCCAATATTTTTACGTCGGTAGCGAATATTTCGCCCAGCTTGGTGACACTGCCCAAAACGATGAATTCAATGTTTTCTAGGCGGCACAACTCAAAGCCCAATTCCCTATCAATGATCTCCGTTTCCCCCTTTCCAACTTGCTTGAGGAGATCATACATCCTCTCCCATGTCACCACATAGAAATTTCCAGACTGCTCAAGACTGGTAATCAAAAGGTTGGGGATGACTTTTCTTAGTTTATCATACGTATTATCTCCCGTCTGATTCTCGAAGCTGATCACGGCTAGGGAGTGCTTGATTTTCGGAACGACACGTCCTCCCTTGTCAAGCAGAAGCAGCCAGACAGCCACTGCAACTATGGCCAGACCAAGGATAGCCAGGGCGGGGATAAAGAGCTTCCTCAAGCCTAAGGTGATGGTGATCTCTCTTGCGGTCAATGGTTTTCTTTTCGGTATGACCTTCTCCGGAGCAGGAATATCCTCCTCTAAACTTGCTAATTTAGAACGCAATTCGCCCGCACTCTGATATCGTTTTTCTTTTTCCTTTGCCAAGCATCTCAGAATCACGGCGCTGAGATCAGGAGATATCTGAGCATTGAGATCTTTAGGATCTCGAGGTGATTCTGTCTTGTGCTTCAAAGCGATGCTTAGAGGAGTATCGCCTTCAAAAGGCACTCTTCCTGTCATCATTTCGTATAGAATCACTCCCAGTGAATAGATATCCGAACGCTGATCCACATCTCTCGCTTCAACTTGCTCAGGAGACATGTATTCAGGCGTCCCGATCATGACCCCGGCTCCCGTTATCCCCTTTGTCTTTATCGAGCGGGCGATCCCAAAATCCATGATCCGGGCGTTCCCTTCCTCATCAACCATGATGTTCTGAGGCTTTAGGTCACGGTGGACGATACCCAATCGGTGTGCCTCTGCCAGCCCTTCACTCACTTGCTTGGCAATCGATACCGCCTGCCCGGCGCTCAAATGCCCCATTTGCCGGATCAACCGCTTCAGGTCCTCTCCCTGGACATACTCCATAGTGAGGAAATGCGCTCCTTCCGCCTCACCCAGATCATACATCTTGCACACGTTCCTGTGAGCAATCTTGCGGGCCAAGCGAAGCTCATTGCTGAAGCGCTCAATAGTGTCCCTGTCGGATGTGATTTCAGGCTTGATAAGCTTTAAGGCCACCTTTTCTTTGATTTTTGCATCAAAGACCTTATAGACCCTGCCCATTCCTCCCTTGCCCAGCTCTTCGATGATCTGATAGCGGCCGGCAAAGGTTGAGCCCGTCGTGAGCTCTTTAATGGGGATTTTCAGGGTTTCTGTTTGGGAGGCAGCGATTTCTGCAGAAGAAAGCTGGATCTGAGTCCCGCACTTACTACAGAAACCGCTGTCTGAGGGATTTTCAAAATGACATTTGGGGCATTCCATGATCCTTTTTTTCTCCCCGTCAGTCTGGCAAAAGAATAACACCGATAGAGGGGGGAGTCAAATACGAAGAACAGAGTTCTTTCCGTGTGCCTAAAATGTGCCAAGCTCGAAATCGCGCAAGGCGGGCTAGGAAGCTGCAGGAACACTCAAACCTATTTTCGGACGGTCGGCTTCTCGCCTTCCACGACCACTTGCGAATAGTCCGCTATCTGGAGCAGCACCTTGCTGATTGCCTGGAGTAGAGCCAGTCGGTTTCTTCGGAGTTTATTCTCCTTGGCCATGACCAGGACGCGGTCAAAAAAATCTTTGAGACACGGCTGGATCCGGAAGACAATCTTCTGAGCCTGGGCAAAATCGCCTTTGGCGATCATCGGCGTGACATTCTGCTTGATAATGGAAAAAATGGCATAGGGTTCGCGTTCCTCTTTCTCGACGAACAAGCCCGAGTTGACGGTCGCGGGCGGTTGGTCGGTGATGATGTTGTTGACGCGCTTGGCCATCAGGATCAGCGGCTCGAATTGCGGGCTGGATTTCAGCGCCTCCAGGGCTTTGACGCGGAGGAACGAAAAATGGATATTGTCGATGCCGGCGCTCAGGCCCGCCTGGACAAGATCATATCTAAATCCCATCTTTTCGTAGATGTGGCGGAGGCGGTTCAGGAAAAAATCCAGGCAAAGGGGAGCGAAAGTCGCGCAACGCGAAAAAGCAATTTCCCTAAATAACAACAAAAAATATTTATTTGGTAATTGGTATATTTAAGGTATAATAATTATATATTATGGAATTTGAATTTGACCCTAAAAAAAGCGATGGCAATAAGGTGAAACATGGGATTGACTTCTACGAAGCACAAGCGCTCTGGGATGACCCTGATTTCATTGAGATCCCTGTAAAAACTAGCGATGAACCAAGATTTTTGGTAATAGGAAAGATTTCAGAGAAGCATTGGTCAGGGATTATTACTTACAGGAATGATAAGATAAGGCTTATTTCAGTGCGACGTTCAAGAAAGGAGGAGGTTGATATTTATGAAGGCTAAAGAATTTGATAAAAAATTTGATGACGGCAAGGATATTTCCAAATACCTTGATGTATCAAAAGCTAAAAGACCTGAACAAGAACATAAAAGGGTAAATGTTGACTTTCCTTTATGGATGATCCACTTACTGGATAGAGAAGCAAAACGCCTGGGTGTGCCCAGACAGTCCATCATCAAAGTCTGGGTAGCGGAGCGTCTTGAAAGAGCAATTTAAAAATATTTGATTCTAACAAGTCAATCAAACGGATGCGTTACACGCAACGCTTATTTCTGCGTTATGTTTCAGAAATAAGGATGAAAACACAATGACATGTGAAGCCTGTAAACATCTAATTGATATAGAAGACTTATCTTCTGTGGATAAGTATTTCGTTTTTTTCTACGATGGCAGAACGTGCGTCATTGTGCCGGTTTTCCCATTGTGCCGGTTTTCCCCTCCAACCATCGTGGGGAATTCTGAATCACGACTCAAAAGATGTCAAGGACTGGCTGAGAGCGCAGGGATGCGTCCCTAAGGCGGTTCGAGGCGCCTCAAGAGCCGGAAATCACCCAGACCTCTCCTCTCGATCACGGATGGGCATTGGCGTAGAGGCCGGAGTAACGTATCATCACCTGGCTCTTGTCCGGAATATGGGATGTCGTCCGGGCGATAAATTCCAGATAATCCATCGGGTGGAAATGAAGATTTCCATGGCGCAACTCCAATTTAAGGGAAAAACATTTGTCCAGAATCACCACCTCCTGGTCAAGTATCACGAGCTTGTTCCCATAAAAAGCAAGAGCCTCTGGCCCCGCGGCCGTTTCCACCGACACATCCCTGCTCTCCAAAGCCTTCCTTGACATTGTTTGCTTCCTCACGATGGTCGGATGGGATCATCGAGGCGAAACCGAGCCCCCGGGCCGGCGCAGCCGAAAAGCAAATCCCTATAGAGTCAGAACTATTTGCTGTCATTATAACAATCCACCGTGGCCTTGGCAATCATGGCTTTCAACCTATTTATCACTTCGCCACCTAATTACCAAGGAATCTGATTGATCAGATTGTCTTTATCTATTCGTTTTTCCATAACGTCGGTTGAGACTTTGAATATACGGGCCAAGCGGAAGATAGCGTTTGTTTTAAAAAAATCTAACGTCTTTTCTTTCGTTACACCCCGTTGTTTCGCATCGGCAAACTTCAATTTGCTTTCCGAAATTAATCGAAGGAAACGCGATTTAAGATGATGGGAGGGCACCAGAATGAGTCCGGCGAAATCATAAGCTTGTTTTTCCAAAGCGAAATAGACATTTTCATCGATAGTTTTGTATATCCCTTTCCAATCGATGATACTATCTACTCTTATGCCCCTAAATATACTTTTATGTAGAACAATATGTCCGAGTTCATGCGCTAAGGTGAACCGATAACGGGTTTCAACGGACCGGTAAACGTGTTCATCCACGTAGATCGTTCTCATGTCCAGCGACAAGGATCCTTCGACGGAATGATTTTGTTGATACCCTGGGGTTGGGATTATCCCAACGTTCAGTTTGAATTCGAGAATAGCCTCGACATCGACTGGGATTTCCTGATCGAGGCCGTGTTCCTTCAAAAAACTAAAGGAGATATTACCGATCTCCTCATAGGAACGATAAGGAACGCGAATAGGATTGCTCAATTAGGATTTCCTGATCAATTCGGCCAGCTCCTCCAATTGTTTATCTGTGACCCGCTTTCCCCGAATTGTCCTGAAAATAAGAGGAAGCTTCTCGACCAATTGGGAATCGCTCATAATCTCAAGGGGAATTTCTCCCTTGCACGCGGCGGCACGATCGAAAAACTCCACCCAATCAGCAGAACCGGGTTTTAGGCCGAGCGCTTTTGCATATATTTCAAGTTTGTCGCGGGAACTCGGAGGAACGAGGAGTCCTCTTTCCATTTTGCTGATATTCCCGGGATCGAAACCGTTCTTGAGGCAGAAACTTCGTAACGTCAAGCCTTTTTCGACCCGCTTTTTCTTAAAAAATTCACCGAAAATGGTTTTCGGCCTCATTAGGGACCTCCTTTGTATAAAAGTGTTGTTTAAATTATACAACATATAGACAAATTGTCAAGTCCGCATCCCTGCGCACGAGTCCAACTGCGATCAACCATAAAAAAAGAAGGATATTACATCTTCGACAGGCGAATATATTTCAGCATCTCCAAGAAATCGTTTGTCATGAAGCGGACGATGCACTCGTCCTTTTATCGTGCCGACGGAACAGCTTCGAAGAAGAACGGCTCGATGAGCATGTTCTCCCTGGAGAGCTGCCGCAGGTCGACCCGGACAAAATAAAGATAGAAATTTTTGTAGTGGATAAGTATTTCGTTTTTTTCTACGATGGCAGAACGTGCGTCATTGTGCCGGTTTTCCCCTCCAACCATCGTGGGGAATTCTGAATCACGACTCAAAAGATGTCAAGGACTGGCTGAGAGCGCAGGGATGCGTCCCTA